>JAPDPQ010000049.1 GCA_034506395.1 candidate division KSB1 bacterium
CCTAACTTAACTAACTGTCCATTTTTTTATTGCAATGCCAAAATAAGCTAATAAGGTTTCGGGTCGGCTTGGTTTTCATCGGCTACTAAGGTCAATAAGGTTTAACTTTCTACTCCCCAAGCGCTTTAATCCACTTTGGCGTCCTTTGCTGGAACTACTCAGCTCTTTTGAAATCAGGTATCCCTGTAAATAATGATGTAAGCCATTTGTTGAAAAACTTCCAAAACAAATGGCGTAAGATCGATTGCTTTTAATCTAACAAAAAAAATACGAATAATCAACTCAAAATTTGGAAATAAAAAATTTTTCAGCAGCCAGGAGTGCAGCGCCTTTACAGTCTGTCTATGAACTTATAAGAATTTAGAGATTAACTGTCATTGCGAGGAGCGCAGCGACGAAGCAATCTTTATGTTAATAGCGGCTTCTCCTGAAGATTGCTTCGGCAAAAAACGCCTCGCAATGACTACAAATTGTCAAATTAGCAAGTTTGTGGACACGCTGTTTATATGCTGCAAGTTGCCGCAAGGTGCAATCCATAAAGGGATTGCACTCCTGGTGCAACTCATAAAAGGATTGCACTCTAAAGAAAGCACTCCTCAAAAAAGCACTTGACTTTTTCCAATATCATTTCTATATTTAGCGAAATGAAAATCGAGGGTCTGAGGCAATGGACAAGCTGGTCAAAATTTTCAAAGCATTGGGCGATTGGAATCGGCTGCGCATCGTGAAGATGCTGCAACACCGATCGCTGTGCGTATGCGAGATTACGTCGGTGCTCGAGCTGGCAACATCCACGGTTTCCAAGCATCTGAGCGTTTTAAAAGAGGCGGAAATTATTTACGACAAAAAGGATGGCAAGTGGGTGGATTATCATCTGGCCACTGATCCCAAAAATATTTTCGTCACCGCCTTCCTGCCGCTCATCACCTATTGGCTGGCCGATGACGAGCAGGTGAAAGCGGATCTGGAAAAATTGAAATCGACTGATCGGGTGCAATTGTGCAAAACGTAGGATTGGAGCAATGGAGTGTTGGAGTAGTGGAGTTGTGAAGTATTGGACTATTGGAGTAGTGAAATGTATACTCCATCACTCCAATACTGCTGCAGTGCGGCTATTTACGTAAAGCGTTTTGGCAATGAATAACTTAATTAGCGCCTGAACGAAAATCAATAAAAATTGTCCTTCCGAGCGCAGTCGAGGAATCTGAATATTCCAATAAATTAGTGCCTTACCCAGATTCCTCACTTCGTTCGGAATGACAAAAACTGTAGTTTTCGTTCGAGCACCAGTTACCCAATTACCTAATTACCCAACCAACATTTCGACATTTGACGAACCATCGAAAGGCAAATTGGATGAAGCAAAAAATACTCGTGTTGTGCACTGGCAACTCGTGCCGCTCGCAGATGGCCGAGGGTTATTTGCGGCATCTGGCGGGTGACCGATTTGAAGTGACCAGCGCAGGATTGGAGCCGAGCGTGGTCAATCCGAAGGCTATTCAGGTGATGCAGGAGGATGGCGTGGATATTTCGAGCCATACCTCCAAAGATGTGGTGCAATTCATCGGGCAAAAGTTTGATTATATCATCACGGTTTGTGATAATGCCAGGGAACATTGTCCCTATTTTCCAGGCCAGGCGGAGCGGATTCATTGGAGCTTTGAGGATCCAGCCCAAGCAGTCGGTTCTGAAGAGGAAGTATTGGATGTGTTTCGTCAGGTGAGGGATAAAATTAAATCGACGTTAAAACAATTCATTCAAGAACTAAACGCATGAGGTAAGAAATGAGCGAAGGTGTAGCTAAAAAATTATCGTTTTTCGATCGCTATTTGACTTTATGGATATTTATTACCATGTTTATCGGAGTAGTGGCTGGCTATGCCGTGCCATCAATCGCTGGATTTTGGGATCGATTTAAATCGGGAACCACCAATATCCCCATCGCCATCGGTTTGATTTTAATGATGTATCCGCCGCTGGCAAAGGTACGTTACGAGGAATTGCCTAAAGTTTTCAAAAACCTGAAACTGTTAGCCATCTCTTTAGTGCAAAATTGGATTATCGGCCCATTGGTAATGTTCTTTCTGGCGATTTTGCTGCTGCCGGATAAACCAGAGATGATGGTGGGGGTAATTTTAGTAGGGCTGGCGCGCTGTATTGCCATGGTATTGGTCTGGAATGACCTGGCCAAAGGCGACTCCGAGCTGGCGGCGGGGTTGGTAGCCTTCAACGCTATTTTTCAGGTATTCCTTTATTCAGTCTATGCCTATATCTTTATCACCATCTTACCGCCGTTGTTCGGTCTGAGTGGTGCCATAGTTGATGTCTCGATTACAGAAATTGCTATCACCGTGTTGATCTATCTGGGCATTCCCTTTTTAGGCGGGTTGCTCTCCAGCACGATTTTGCGAACCCTGAAAGGCAGCGACTGGTACTTTAAACAATTTATTCCGAGGATCTCGTTGTTAACACCCATTGCCCTGCTGTTCACCATATTGGTAATGTTTTCGCTCAAGGGCGAAAAAATCATCGAACTACCACTGGATGTATTACGAGTTGCCATTCCTTATTCTATTTATTTTGCGTTCATGTTTTTTATTACTTTTTTTCTGGTCAGGAAAATCGGAACCGATTATGCCAAAACCACCACTGTATCCTTTACTGCTGGCAGCAATGATTTTGAGCTGGCGATTGCAGTCGCCATCGCGGTATTTGGGATTAATTCATCGGCAGCTTTTGCCACGGTGATCGGCCCGTTGGTGGAAGTGCCGGTGCTGATTGGTCTGGTCAATGTGGCACTCTATTTTAGGAGGCGATATTTTGCCAAAGAAATGGCAGCACCAATTGAAATAACATAATGAAGGTATGCACGCTTGAAACCGCTGCTGCAGAGAATTTTGAGTTTGGCGAAGCTGCCAGTTGGTGGATTGAATCAATTCGCCGAGATCGGTTTGCTAATTGGCGGACGACCAAAGCTTTTTAAAAGCAAACTGTTGATAAGAACTAACAGAAGGAGGATTCGTCATGTTTAAAACGATCATGATTGCGACAGATCTGTCGCCAGCGTCTGATGCCATTTTAAAATGCGCCAATGGATTCCGCTTGCTTGGCGCCGAAACCATTTTTCTTTGTCATGCTCTTGGGCTTCGGCATCTGGAAGATCTCAAATATTCCCTGATAAAAAAAGCCGAGCCCAAATTGGTCGCTCAGAAAAAAATACTTGAACAACAGGGATTGCAGACCATTGTCGAAATTGCGCCGGGAATTCCGTCGGAGGAAATCAATAGAATAGCCGATGAAAAGAAAGTTTCGTTAATTGTGATCGGAACCCATGGGGAAAGCCTGGCCAGTCATTTACTCTTTAAATTTGGCGGCGTGGCATCCGAAGTATTACACAGCCACAGCAGACCCTTGTTATTGGTTCGAACGCAAGTAACTGAAGATAGGGGCGAAGTCTGTTGCGAAGCTTCATGCGCTGACTTTCGCGGTAATGTGCTTTATAACACGGATTTTTCGGATACCGCTTATCGGGCGTTTGAATACCTCGAGCAGATTGTAGCGGCAGGCTGTAAAAAGGTAACCCTGCTTCACGTCCAGGACCAGGCCCACATCAGCAAACATCTGGAACATAAGCTGGAGGAGTTTAATCGAATTGACACCGAACGGCTGGAAATGCTCAAAAGCAAATTGATCGAAAAGGGTGCCAAAGATGTCAGGATTAAAATCCCTTACGGTCATAGCAAAAGTGAGATCTTAAAAGAATCACAGGAAAATAATTATTCATTAATTGTCATGGGCAGTCAGGGACGTGGTTTCATTAAGGAAATTTTTCTTGGCAGTGTCAGTTGTCATGTGGCGCGCTATGCCAGACAGTCAGTACTGTTAGTGCCGGCCTTACGCTAAATCTGAATTAACAAATAAAGAATTTATATTCAAAGTTAACTGAATTAAAAAATAGTACAAAAATTATTACTTATTATCATCCACTTTTAACATTCCTCCTGCTCCTTACCCGGGCGGATACTTCCTGCGGTCGCTTCAAGGGGGAACGACGGGGAGTCCGCTGCCAGTTAGTGGGGGATTTAGAAGTTTGAGTTGACTCTTATTAAAGCTTTTACGTATCCGTTAATCTTGTTAAAAAGGTAATGTTTACTTTTTTCAATGATATTAATCCTTTGAGAGGTTGCTAATGCCAGCTCACATTTGATATCTTACAAAAGTTTTAAAAAAAAGTCCTTGACTTTTAATTTTTTTTTGTTACATTATATGCCCAATTGGACATGTGAGCATATAAAAGGTAAAGTGATGACAGGGCGTAAAAGCGAACTATTCAAAGCGCTATCCGATGAAACAAGGCTAAGGTTATTGAACCTGTTCCTGGTGTCAAAAGAACCGCTATGTGTCTGTGAATTAACCGATGCTTTAAACGTACCACAATATCAGATTTCCAAACATCTGAGCTTGTTAAAATATATGGGTCTTATTAAGCACGAGAAACATGGAAAGTGGGCTTACTATTCCCTGAATGAGGGAAATCCCGTGAATGATCAGCTATTTAAATTTTTGCGGGACTTTTTGATAGATCCGCCGTTTCAAAGCGATTGGCAGTATTTACAGACACGATTATGTTTACGCCAAAACGGTAAATGCGTCATCGGCGCAATTGCTGCTGAAGAATGGGATGGTTTATTACAAGGGAAAAAATTAATAAGAGAAGCAAACTGTTCGTAAGCGTTCACAAGAACAAAATAAGTGTAAACATTATACCCATTTCATTCCTTAACGGCGAAATTCCGTTTTCAAAGGATCGGAAGGAGTAGTTTAACTGCAAAACATGTAACGAGGGAATAAAGTGAATCAACATCTGATTATCAGCATCGGCCTATTCATTCTGGCAATTATTTCCGGAATGCTTGGCTTAGGAGTAGCCTTTGCGGCTGTTCCCTTCCTGGGTCTGTTTCTTCCAGACCTGGTGAATCAGGTGCAACCGCTAAGCTTGCTGTTAAACGGCTTAACCGCTCTTTTTTCAACCTTTGGTTTTGCAAAGAGCGGCTATGTCGACTGGCAGAAGGCGATCATTTTGGCGATTGTGGCAACGGTGACCGCCCCCTTCGGTGCTTATTTGGCACACTTTATCCCTCAGATTTATATCTGGTATATCTATTTTGCCGCAGTAGCATATCTTGCCTATCGGTTGTTTCGTCCGGTAAAGGAAAGGCCTTGCGAGGAGAACTTTAAATTAGCCCTTATCCTGACTATACCCATTGCTATTTTGAGTGGTCTTCTGGGCGTGGGACCGGGATTTTTACTTCTCCCGACACTAATCATTTTGGGCTTTGAAGCAAAAAAGGCCGCCGGCATTAATGCTTTTGCGGTCACTCCGCCGTCGTTTTCGGCCCTCATCCCCCATCTTAGCACGGCTCAGTTTGACATAAGCCTGACCATAGCACTGCTGATCCTCGGTGCGATAGGCTCGTTTATGGGAGCGAGAATTACCAGTCGATTTGTGCCAAGTAAAAGGATCAAGCAATATTTTGCAATCCTGATCGTCATTACCACAATGTACAAGATTTATACTATGCTGAAATGAAAAAAACAAAATTGGGATAGGAGAAAGTGATTCATACAGGAATTCATAAAAGAGTAATAATATGAAACAGGGAGCAAAACATCCGACTCTAATGGCTTTTGGGCTGCTCATTATTTGGTTTTTATGCACTAATATTGCAACGTTGATGCCACAGGAAAAAAACGCTGATACCATTGATTGGTTTTATCCTGAATGGGCAGCCAGCGCACCATATAATACGCCAATTGTTGTTCGAGATACAGAAAGTGCACTCGGTCGCTATACTCTCAAGACGAAAAGAATCAGTCTAAGAGATCTGGTGCTTTTTCATGGCCACTTGTGTGATGGACTGGTAATCGCCTTTGTGGAGATAAAAGCGGTACTTGAAAAGCTTTTTCCAGATGGAGTAGTGGACAGAACCGACCTCAGAGCAGTTTCTAAAAATGGTCCTTGCTGGGTTGATGCGGTCTCCATGATGACCGGAGCGCGGATTAATTTTCAAACTCTCCGCATCGATGCCACTGTGGATGATGGATTCATTATTCAGCGGATTTCTACCGGTGAAGCCTATGAAGTACATTTAAAGCCCGGGGTCTTTCCTGAGATGCAGGCAAGTCTTGAAGCCAGAATCCGGCAACGGAGAGCTGAAGGAAAAGTAGTCTCAGCGGCTGAAATTGATCAGTATGAAGCAATGGCCAATGAACTAAGCCGGAAGATGCTCACCACTCCGGCAGAGCAACTTTTAACGATTACACCCAAGCCTGATTACAAGTTCCGATTCAATGACCTGTACGGTAGCAGAGGGGACATCATTAATAAAGAGATGCCTCGTTATTAGAATGTCCGACCTGAGAGCAATGGCAAAGGCCACCAGGATGTTGCTGAATGTTGCCTTTTAAAAGTGAGGATGTATCTAAGGCGCTTGAAAAGGATTAAGATAACCGAATAAACCAATATATGTTAAGTTAACAGAAGACTGGTCAACAAATGAACAGAATAGATAAAATGATAAATTTTTCACAACAGCGTGTGTGCAAAAGATGTCTGAAATGTTGTGACCCGAAAGCACCTCCTGACTAATTATGGCCTGGTATTTAGCGTAGGCCTAAAATGCGAAGAAGATTAATGAATGCGCTCTAAAAACTAATTAAGCGAATTTTTCTAATTTCACTAATTTGAACTTCATTAAAATCAATTAGCTTAAATTAGCGAAATTCGCGGTTAAAGCCTTTTTAGAGGGGACTCAATAATTGAAAATCACAGTTCTGAAAATGATTGGTTTACATTGGAAAAGCTGAGATCAGGAGGATTATTCATGTTTAGAAAACCAGTCCGAAAAGAATGGCTATATTTATTGATCGTGGTGGTGCTTTATGCCAGTGGACTGCTCTATGTGCAGATCAACGATCTTTCATTAGGTTCACTTTTTAAATACGGTCTTTTACAGCCAAAAGGGATCACGGGTGAGGATGCCAGAATAGCGGATATTGACACGCCGCTCAGTTGGAATATACTTCAGGTCCTCTGGTTCATTTTCATCAAAGGAGCGGCAGTGCTGGTGGAGCTATTTCAATATTGGGTGGTGGGTATGCTCATCGCCGCATTTCTAGTGGTGTTTATCCCGTGGGAAAAGATCAAGCAGAAAATGGGGTACGGCGGCGTGGTGCCGAATTTTTTGGCGACCACGGCCGGAGCGGTCATTCCGATCTGCTCCTGTGGCATCGTGCCGGTGCTGGCGGGAATGGTCGAGTCGGGCGTTCCATTGGGTCCTACGCTCGCCTTTCTCATCGGTGCGCCCATGCTGAATGTGGCAGCGTTCTTCATGACCGGCGCCGTGCTGGGATGGCCGTTAGCCTTTGGGCGAGTTTTAGGGACATATTTCATCGCCATGGCCGTCGGATTAACGGTGACTTATTGGCAGAAGAAGGAACGATTTTTAAGAAGGTTTGTGAAAATTTCATTAGCGCCGCGCTTATCGCCGCAATTACAGCAGTTTGCCTACAAAGTGGGGATGGCTCTGGTCAAAAATCCGAAGGGCTTACCCACCGAGGCGCTGGTGTCTGCCAATCCCGGCGGGGATGAACAGCTTATGCTGCTGGCAGAGGCCGGAATTGTGGATCGCAGCAAAGATGGATTGTGGTTCATCCCCCAGGCTTCAGGTGCTTCCACGGATCTCACTGGCGCCTGTTTCGTGCTTCCCACCGGAGATACGACACGGAGTTTTGGCCAGAAGCTGACTCAACTCATAAAAAGTGCCTGGGATTTGTTTTTGCAACTCAATTACTATCTGGTGCTGGCCGTGATCATTGCCGGCGCGATCAAAGTGCTGATTCCGACCAAGGTGGTGGTGAATTTGGTAGGCGGCGCCAGTCTGAATTCGGTTTTGGTCGCCTCGGCGGTTGCCGTCCTTGCCTACGTCTGCACCTATGTGGAAGTGCCCACCGCACTGGCGCTGATGAGTAAGGGCATGGGCGGCGGCGCCACGCTTTCCTATCTGCTGGGCGGGCCAGGCCTTAGCTTACCTTCGATCATGATGTTGAGCGGCGTATTCAAAGCAAGGCTGCTCGCTCTTTATATAGGTTTAAGTTTTATCGGCTGCGTGATCGCCGGGTATGTGTTTAATTTGTTTTAATATTTTTTTTGTCACAGAGGCTCAGAGGGCACGGAGAGAAGAAGTGAAGCGAAAAAAAATTTATAAGAATGAATTAGCTAAAAGAAAAAATCCATTATCATATAAAAACTCTGTGTGCTCTGTGTCTCGGTGGCTATATCATGTCAGAGCCATGAAACGTTGATGTAAGAAAAATTAATTATTGTAGGAGGCAAAAAAGATGTCTGATAACCATGTAGTCAAAATCTTCACCATGCTCCAGGAATTTCCCTGCGGCGTGGGCTCGTCGTGCTGCGGACCGATAGGCCAAACAGAGGAGGAAATCAATGCCTTCAAAGCAGGACTGGAGCAAAAGCTAAATGTTAAAGTCGAGACGTTCGATGTCAAAGACGGCAAAGCGATGCGGGATCATCGCGAGATTCTTGGGCTGTTACGCTCATTCGGCTGGGGCGTGCTGCCGATTATCTTTGTCGGGGATGAGGTCGTATCAATGGGCGTACCCGCCAGCCTTGAAGATGCCGTTGCTGCAATACAGACTAAATTAAACCATGTTGAAATATAGGAGGTGAACAAGATGCCAACGTATGAATTTGGTTGTATCGATTGTGGCGAAAAGTTTGACATATTCGCCAGCGTCAGTCAGAAAAATGAAGGTTTGAAATTAGTATGTCCCAAGTGTGGCAGTTCGAATGCCGTACAACTTTTTAACAGCATTAATTTTGTCAAAAGCAATGCTGGCAGCCCGAATAAAGCGTTCCAGATGGCTGGCGGCTGTGGACCGAATCCTGGGCCTGGATGCTGCTAACAAAATTGATTGGTAATGCTAGATCAGGTATGTTTTGCAAAGAGCGACTCGGGCGCATTGTTACAAAATCAATTGAAACATCGAAAAATGAGACATATCTAGCGATAAAATGACAAGTACGAATAGTTCCCTTACCGAGTATAGAACCGCTGATCAAGAGATTTTGACATCGATATTTATGATGAACGACAATAGGGAAATTCTCAAAGAGCAGTATGGCTTCGACACTATCGCTGCCAGAGAACAGGCGATTGATTTTTCCAAAGCGACCTTAGTTTTAAAAGAAATAGTCGCTTTAAAAAAACATTCCTACCTGATCAATCAAATCCTTGCCTAATCCTGTTGATCCTTTCTCAAAGAAAATTTTTAATAAAAATTTCCCTTGACATTCATATCAGTTTTATTTATATTTCATGCCAATTTTGGCATATAGACATATAAGGTGAAATCATGGATCACGCAATGATTTTCAGAGCGTTGGGGGACGTGACCCGAATTCGAATTCTAAATTTATTTCTGCAAAGCAATGAGCAGATTTGCGTTTGCGAGCTGATGGATGCGCTTCATCTGCCGCAGTACACCGTTTCCAAGCACCTGCATATTCTGCGCACGGCTGGTTTGATTCGCTCAGGCCGAAAAGGTACCTGGGTCTACAATCAGCTCAATCGGGAACATTCGGTCTTTCTTGAGGAGTTGTTCAAACTATTGAAAAAGCAATTAGCCGATCAATACCCCGAGGATATAGAATCGTTGCACCAACGGTTAGATTTGCGGGAGGATGGAGTTTGTACCGTTGGTGTTATTTAGTAGGAAAGTTGTAGTCCACTTTGGAAGTGGGCTACAACTTGGAAGATAAGATGTTTGTTAGATGTAGTCCACTTTTGAAGTGGACTACATCTTACTTAACCGAAAGGACCAAACATGACCGCCGAAGAAATTCTGAACACCAAAAAATCATTCGCAGTTATTGGCGCTACGCCGAACAAAGAGCGCTATGGCTATGAGGTGTTTGAGATTTTGCGGATCAATGGTTATCAAGTTTTTCCCATCAATCCGAAATATCCCGAGATCGATGGAGTGACCTGTTACCCATCGCTGATGGAGCTGAAAACGCTGCCCGATGTGGTGCTCACCGCCCTGGCACCTGCCAATACCGAGCAGGTCATCGACTCGGTGAAAGCGCTGGGCATCGAGACCGTCTGGATGCCGCCTAACTGCTGGTCCGAAAACGCTGTGAAAAGATGCCAGGAGTTGGGTCTGAATTGCATTTATGATGAATGTCCAGTGTGGATGTTGAAGTTGAGGGCAAGAGGGAAGTAATTCTTTTTGGGAAATATCACGGAAAATTCAAGCACCAAATATCAAATTCCAAATAATAAACAATTCCTAAATTTCAATCACCAAAACATCATTCATTTGAACAATGAAACTGAGGTTGGTCTGATTTTTAAATTGGAAATTGGGATGCCGTAAGGCTTTTATTCACACAAATCTAACCAAAACGGGTCATTGCGAGGATCCGCCAACAACAGATTCCTCACCGCCAACTGGCGGTTCGGAATGACTTCATGGCTTGAAAATCGGAGTTGTACTGATAGGAGTTTAGCCGTAAAGTTAGGATGGAGTTAAGCCGTAAGGCTTTTATAAAAGGCTAACGCCTTAATTCCATGCCTTAATTCCATGCTGACGCCTTAATTCCAGAAAGGGCGAATATTATGAGCGAAGAAATTACCATGGTCACCATCGCTGGCCATCGGATCGGACTGATCGGGCTATCCGAGATCTTCGAAAGCATCAAGCAGAAAAATTTATCTGATGACGCAACGCTGAGAGATCAATTGCTGCAGCAGGTTCGTGTTCAGAACTATGTGCCCGATTCCAGGGCTGAGGACTATGCTAACGCCATTCTGCGGGAGTACAAGAAATTTGCAGGATTGCCCGTGGAGCCAGTCAAAGAAAAATTGGCCTTTCCCACGATCAGGATTCTGGGGCCAGGTTGTGCGGCCTGCGAAAACATGGAAAAAGATGTGCGGGCAATTCTGGCTGAATTGAACATCGCTGCGGATGTGGATCATGTGAGAGATGTGAATAAAATCGCCGAGTATGGCATGGCTCGCACGCCGTCGCTGGTGATCAACGATGAGATTGTGCTGAATGGCCGCTCGCTGCCCAAGAGCCAGTTGAAGAAATTGTTAGAGGAAAAGCTGAGATAGCCAGGGAAAATCCCAAATACCAAATTGCCAAATGACGATTAATATTCAATTATCAAATCACAAATTGCAAGCCTTGATTAAACCAAAATCGGCTTTGGGCCACTAACTCTGGTTGGAATTTTAGACATCGAGATTTGAGATTTAGTTGGATTTTGGAGCCTGGACCTTGTAATTTTGAATAAGATTTCAGAGGAGAACACATTACGCTGGTCATCGCACAGATTATTTTCGGGATTTCGTTCTTTCTGTCGATGCTCGGCCTGGGCGGCGCTCAATTGTATGTGCCGATATTTTATTGGCTGGGGCTGAACCTGAAAACCGAAGCCATCCCGTTGGCGCTGCTGCTCAATTTTGTCACGCAGTTATCTGCCAGTGTCATCTATCTGCGCAAGCAATTGGTGGACATTGTCGCTGGGCTGCCGTTGCTCATAAGTTCGGCATTGTTCCCTGTGGTCGGGGCGAGTTTTACTCAGCGATTGCCGACGAGATGGATCATCCTCATTATTGGCCTGATCTTAATCACAGTAGCGATTCAGACCTTTTTCAATTGGCAGCAAACAGGGCATCCACTCAATCGGCGGCAAAAGATCATTATTGGAATGGCTGCGGGCAGCGTGATTGGCTTTATCATTGGCTTGATCGGACATGGGGGCGGTTCGTTTGTTGTGCCCACGTTATTGGTGTTAGGTTTTGCGCCGAAAAATGCAGCCGCCACCTCATCGTTTATTTGTACCTTTTCTTCACTTAGCGGATTTTTGACCCATGCCAGCCTGGCTCGTATCGATTGGGGGTTATATATTCCCAGCGTTTTCGCTGCTATAATCGGTGCGCAGCTCGGCTCTCGCTTCATGGCAGCTAAAATGAAAAGCAAAACCTTGAAACGGATGTTTGGGGTGGTGTTGTTCTTAATCGGTGCAGAAATTATAGCGAATGAATTCATAAATCTGTTTTGACAGGGTCAACAGGATTCACTGGATGATCATTTTTTTTAAAAGGGGCAACTCGCTCTTGGGAAGCGATGATTCATTTTGATTAAAAACCGATTCGGCGCCAGTTGCCAACAATTTTTTGATCATAAACATCCTGTTCATCCTGTTGAATATTCAAAGTGAACTTGCGGCTAATTTGCCGATTTGGCCTAAGGAAAGGATTGGTTATGAATCATGAATCAACTTTCGGTTTTATCGGAGGCGGGCGGGTCACCTACTTTTTACTAAAAGCATTATCTGATAAAAATGCTTTGCCAGAAAAGATCATAGTCAGCGATCCCAATGAAGCGGCTCGTGCCAAAATCCAGGCGATTGCAACCGAGCGGATTCAAGCGGTCAATGATAATAAACTGGCGGCGCAGGAAGATGTAGTCTTTCTCGCTGTTCATCCGCCCGTGATCAAAGATGTCATCGAAGCGATTAAGGTGGGCCTCAAGCCGCAGGCGATGTTGATCTCATTGGCACCTGTTTTTAAAATCGAAAAATTATCAGCATTGTTGGGCGGTTTCAATCGCATCGTCAGAATGATCCCCAATGCCCCGTCGATCATTCATCACGGCTACAATCCTGTGGTCTTCGGGAGCGGGGTTACGGCGGATGAAAAATCGTGGTTGATGAATATGTTCAGCAACTGGGGCCAGTCGCCCGAGGTGGCGGAGCAAAAATTAGAAGCCTATGCCATCGTCACGGCCATGGGACCAACTTATTTCTGGCCGCAATGGGCCAAATTGGAAGCGCTGGGAAAATCATTTGGCTTGAATGATGCAGAGCTGAAGTCGGGCATGGCCGCCATGTTAACAGGTGCAGTGGCGCTGATGTATCAATCCGATTTGTCGCCTCAACAAGTCATGGATTTAATACCAGTATATCCAATGAAGGATCACGAAGCCAAAATCAGCGAACTATTTGAGGCGGCGCTGGTGCCGCTGTATCAAAAGCTCAGTGGGGCGGCAAGGTAAAAGTCTGTGCAATGGCTGAGGTGGATTTGTTCGCCGTTTTTCCCACGGATGGTAAAACAGCCACGGATTTTTAACCCTTTCAAAGGTTGAAAACCTTTGAAAGGGTTCTCTAAATTGTATCGTTAGATTAGACTCCGACATCCGCTGGATTCATCTATCAGTTGGGATAAAAATGATAAATTCGGTTGCCCAACGGATAGATGAAGCCAACGGATTTTAAGTATGAAAGCAATCCTTCCAGTTCTAAACCGTTGAAAGGATTTTTTGAAAAATTGAATCATCAAACAAGAAAGAAATTTTTATGACAGCCGAAGTGACCATTCAAGCAGGAATATGTGGTTTTAACACCCAGGTGCGTTCGACCAGCGAGGATGAGCAGATGGTGACGTTGAAAATCGATTCGGATTGCGACAAGATCAAACAACTGGCAAAAACGATCGAAGGAAAAAATCCGCTGGACGGCTATCAGGAACTGATGGTGAGCCAGATTTTGAGCGCTGCAGCGGAACAGCTCAAAGGCGGCTGCGCTGGCTGCGTGGTGCCAGCGGGGATTTTCAAAGCCATGCAGGTGGCAGCAGGGTTGGCACTGCCCAAAGATATTGAGATTAAAATTAACCGTTCATAATGTTGAAAACCTCGATCAGTTGGGATAAAAAAGATAAATTCGGTTGCCCAACGGATAGATGAAACCAACGGATTTTAGACCCTTTCAAAGGTTCGAAACCTTTGAAAGGGGATCTTTATAATTCGACACGTTGATCAGGATTTTTATTATCCTGTTGATCCTGTTCATCCTGTCAAAAAATTCGAATTGAGGCAAACTGATTGTTGAGTAAAAGAACGAAGAAAAACTATCCTGATGACGCCCGTTCGTGTTGTGATCCTGGCGTGGCGTTAGAACAAAATACAAAGCAGTTGGGCAGAGCATTCTTGCCTAACGATGGCGCTGCATCCAGGGAAGAACAGTTCGCCCAGATCAGCAGGATGCTGTTTCAGCGGGGACTGGTCAGTGGCGTGGATGGGGCATTGGCCTGGCGGATCAGTGATCAGGAAATTCTGGCTTCGCCGATGCAACTGCCGCTGGGATTGTTGTCTGCCAATGATCTGGCACGACTATCGCTCGATGGAAAATATCAAAATGACGTCGTGCCTGGCCTGGCCGTCGAATTTCTGGTTGAGCTGTTCCGCCAGAATCCCGATATCGGAGCGGTGATCCAGGCGCATCCCAAATTTGGCTCCGTGCTCGGCCTGGCGCAGGACTCATTGCCATTATCGCTGCTGCCCGACCTGCAGCGCCGCATCGGCCAGATCAAGACCATTGGCTTTCAGATTCACTATACCGAAGAAGTGCTGCAGCAGTTGCAGGCTCGCAATCGGGCTCGGGGAGTATTTTTGATCGAAAATTACGGCGTGCTGGTCTTTGCTGAAGATTTGCTTACTGCCGCAATGACGCTGGATTCGCTGGAACATTATCTGGAGATCATTTATTACAGCCAAAATAGCGATCGCAAAAGTCGTCCGTCCAGCAGCTTCGAGGTGCAGCCAGTGGAACCGCACCTCACCAAAATTTATCTGGAGGTGACCACCCGCTGCAATTTCAACTGCACCACCTGCCTGCGCAAGACGGGCGCCGTGCCCAGGGATCAGGACATGACGCTGGCGAAGGTGAGCGAGTTGATTCACCAACTCCAGCAGAGCCGCACCTGTCGGGAGATCGTGCTATTGGGCTATGGCGAAACCCTGTGCCATCCCCAGGCGATTGACATTATCGAGCAATTGAAGTCAGCAGGATTTCATCTGACGCTGGTGACCAATGGGCAATTGCTATCTGCCGAAATCGCCGAGCGATTGATCGCTGCCCAATTGGATTGGCTCTACGTCTCCATCGATGGCGGCGATTACATGGCGCATCAGAAAATTCGCACAGGCTCGAATTTTCAGGCCATCATCGAAAATTTGAAAAACCTGGCTCAGCAGAAAAAAGACAGCAACCGTTCGCATCCGCAAATTGGGCTGGAAACGGTCATCACCAGAGACAACATTCGCCAGATGCGCAGCATCTTGAACCTGGCAGAGCAGGTCGGCGCCAGGCAAATTCTGATGAGCAACCTATTGCCCTATAATTCTGCCATGGTGGAGCAATCGCTGCTCAATCAACCTGGCGGATTTATTTTTCGGAACAAGTATCACTCGTCAACAGTGAAAATTGCCCAAATGGACTTTCGCCAGCCGACCCGCTGCAGATTCATCGCCGAGGGAGCGGCGTTTGTTTCGGTGGAGGGCGATGTCAGCCCCTGTCTCATGGCGTCTCGCTCGCATACGGCGGTCATTCTGGGCGCCGAGAAAAAGGTGCAGCGCTTCAGCTTGGGCAACGTCTTTCAGGAAGATATGGCGCACATCTGGAATTCGGATCGCTATCGCTCGCTGCGGGACAAATTCCGCTACTACGATTTTCCCGATTGCTTCACCTGTCGGGGCGCCGAGATGTGCCTCAACCGCATCAATGGCGACCACGACTGTTTTCTGAGCGAAACACCGTGCAGCGATTGTCTCTGGGCAAAGGAAGTGGTGGTGTGTCCCTGAAAAAGTCATGAGATGGCAATAAAAAAATTCAAAACGTCAAATCCCAAATTCCAAATAAATCGCAATGCCCAATTTTTCAAATTCCAAATCCTGATGGGCGAAGTTTAAATCATTCGAATTTGAGATTTGGAATTTAGTTGTGGTTTGATTTTTGGTATTTGGAATTTATTACGGGGAGCACATTGTAGTTTGCATTTGAATTGTCCTTTCGAACGCAGTGAGGAGTCTGGCTTTGAAGTGACTGTTGAATTTACAGATTTCTCTCCGCCGATTGGCGGATCGAAATGACTATGCTATGTAAACTACTTAATGCTCTCAGTAGTAACATCAAACGTATAACGATCATTCAATAATAAACATAATGTGAAGGAGATTCAATTATGGTGATTAAAATTTTAGGAATCGGTTGTCCCAATTGCATCAAATTGGAAGAACTGGCAAAAAAAGCGACGCAAGAGCTAAATGTGAATGCCGAATTTGTGAAAGTTAGAGAAATTGATAAAATATTGGACTATGGGATTGCCCGAACGCCTGGTCTAGTAATCAATGAAGTGGTGAAATCGGCAGGTAGGATTCCAACAATTGATCAGATCAAAGCCTTTATTCAAGAATCGCTGTGAAAGCGAAAGGAAATTTGAAAATGAAAAAATTTTATCCGATGTTCCTGGTGGGGCTGTGGATTTTGCTTGCCTTCGCATGTGGCAAGAACGATGCCCAGACGAAAACTGATTCTTTGAAACAAAATAAGAAATCGGTTCAGAATAAGTCGGTGGAAATAGATTCGACGAAATCAGACTCCAGAATAACAAACACGTCCAAAGTTACTTTTATCGAGCTGGGATCAGTCAATTGTATCCCCTGTCGTATGATGCAGCCTGTGATGAAAGCAATTGAAGAAGATTTCGGCGATCAGATCAAAATTGTCTTTTACGATGTCTGGAAAGATCCAGCGCCCGCCCGACAATATCGCATTCGGGTTATCCCTACCCAAGTCTTCTTGGATGAATCAGGCAACGAGTTCTTTCGCCATGAAGGTTATTTCCCCAAAGAGGAAATTGACAAGCTACTCATGGAGAAAGGATTGAAGCCAAAAAATAAATCAGAAGCGAAAAAAGTTAGGTGATGGGATGCTGACAAAGTTATTTACCTGGTTGACCCATGCAATTCAGGGACAGCCAAATATCGCCATATTCGGCGCTTTTCTTTGGGGCATTCTGAGCATCCTGCTCAGCCCCTGTCACCTGTCCAGCATCCCACTGATCATTGGCTTTATCGATAAGCAGGGTCGAGGCTCAGTCAAGCGGGCGTTCTGGCTTTCAGTCTTGTTTGCCACGGGAATTTTGGTCACGATTGCCGCCATCGGCATCATCACGGCTTCGCTGGGTAGGCTGATGGGCGATGTCGGCAGTGTTGGAAATTACCTGGTGGCTGGCGTCTTTTTCCTGGTGGGCTTGTACCTGCTGGACATCATTCCCGCACCGTGGAGCGGTGCCACTGGAACCAATGTGAAGCAAAAAGGATTGGCAGCGGCATTTGTATTGGGCTTGATTTTTGGAATTGGCTTGGGCCCCTGCACATTTGCTTACATGGCACCCATGCTCGGCGTGGCATTTCAGGTTGCCGCCACCCAATTGCTGTTTGCCATCGCCCTATTAACCGCCTTTGGCGTGGGCCATTGCTCAGTCATTGTATTGGCAGGTACGTTGACCGAAAAAGTCCAGCAATATTTGAACTGGACCGAGAAGACCAAAGGAGCGATCATTGTCCGTCGCATCTGCGGCATGTTGGTGATCCTGGGGGGAGTTTATTTGATTTTTAAATGAAAGATGCACTCGTTAAAGTGGATGAAAACACTACTGTTTTTGCTGTCATTCCGAACGGAGCGCAGCGAAGTGAGGAATCTTCAGATTATGCGGAACCAATGGCTTGTACAGATTCCTCTCCGCCAGTCGGCGGACAGATCCGTTCGGAATGACCGTCCGTCCAGATATATTCCATCCGCCAGTTGGCGGATGGAATATATCTGAAGAACTAAGGAGAAAATATGAAAGATCGAACCAAATTAGCCATTGTGATAACAACTTTCCTGGCCGCTTATTTTATTCCGTTTGGCAAATCCAATATTCAAAAAGCGATCCTGGAAGCCTTTTTTATGTTGCAGGACTATGCCCGTGAGCATGTACTGTTCTGCCTGGTGCCAGCGTTCTTCATCGCTGGGGCGATTGCGGTGTTTGTGAATCAAGCCGCTGTGATGAAATATTTTGGTGCCCAGGCGAAGAAAATCCTCTCGTACAGCGTGGCATCGGTTTCAGGCACGATTCTGGCGGTTTGTTCCTGCACGGTATTGCCGCTGTTTGCAGGAATCTACAAGCGGGGCGCAGGCATTGGGCCCGCCACGGCATTTCTCTACTCGGGTCCTGCCATCAATGTGCTGGCCATAATCTTGACCGCCCGAGTGCTGGGGCCCGAGCTGGGCATCGCTCGAGCTGTAGGCGCCATCGCCTTTTCGGTAATCATCGGACTGCTCATGGCGTTTATCTATCGCAAGGAGGAGAAGGCCCGCAACGAAAAGGCGGTCAATTTTGGCCAGGGGCTGGAAGAAGCTGGGCGTCCCCTATGGAAAAATGCGCTGTACTTTTTGACCTTAGTGCTGATCCTCATCTTCGCCGCCTGGGGCAAACCTGCCCAGCCCGTGGGATTCTGGAATTTCGTTTTTCAGATCAAATGGTATCTCACTATCGTATTGCTAGCCGTTTTGGGCTGGCAGCTATGGCGCTGGTTTCAAAAAGATGAATTGAGCCAATGGGTTAGCCAGACCTGGTTTTTCGCCTGGCAGATTCTGCCACTGCTGTTCGCTGGAGTTTTGGTGGCAGGATTTTTGATGGGCCGTCCCAATACCGATGCGGGCATCATTCCGTCCAACTGGATCAAACTGCTCGTCGGCGGCAATTCGTTATGGGCCAATCTGTTCGCCTCGGTCTCAGGCGCCTTAATGTATTTTGCCACGCTGACCGAAGTTCCCATTCTGCAGGGCTTGCTCGGCAGCGGCATGGGCAAAGGCCCTGCGTTGGCATTGCTTTTAGCTGGCCCCGCCTTGAGCCTGCCCAATATGTTGGTGATCCGCAGTGTCATCGGCACGCAGAAGACATTGGTTTATGTTACGTTGGTAATCGTGATGGCGACGGTGACGGGGATGGTGTTTGGGGGAATTTTTTGATGAGCCTTCCAAGTCTGAAAATTTTAGTATAGTGATTTCAAAGGATGAAACGACGATGCATGGTATGGTCGTATTGACAACTTGATGGTATGGTTAACGTTGGAGGTTAATTGATGCAAAATAGCAAAATGTTTATTCTGGCCTGTTCAGGTGCTTCGAATACAGGTGCTTACTCTGATAAGGTGGCTCGAAAAATGATGCAGAATGGCAACGCCAAAATGCTGTGCCTGGCCCGCTTTGCAGTCGATCCTGCCTTTGCTGAAGAAAGCAAAGCAGAGTTGGGCGATGGCGTCAGAATTGTGGTGCTGGATGGCTGTCCGATCAATTGTGCGGAAAAGATTTTGATGGAGAAAGGTATCCAGCAATTTGAGCACATCAATACGACCGATTTTGGCATCGTCAAAGGACAGACGCCAGTGACCGAAGCAAAGATTAATGAAATATGTGAGTTTTTGAAAGGGAAGGATGCATAAGATGTAATCCATCCGCCAGGTGGCGGATGGACTACATCTAATTTAAAGATGGGAAATAAAACGATCATCATATTGCGCACCCGCCAGTGTCGCCGCAGCGATTTGATCATCAAATTCTTGCAGGCGGAAAAAATGCCGCATATCGTGAAATTGCTTGAAGAAGATCCAGAGGCACAACAATTAGCGCAACAATTCGATATCCGTTCTTCGCCAGGGATTATTGTGAATGGCCAGGTCGTCAATCCTTACCAGATGATTGAGAATTGTCAGATCAAGGATCGGGTAAAAGCAAGACGGTTGCTCGAAGATTTACTGAATGAGGAGAACAAGTAACAACCTTTTCAATCATTAATGACAGCCTGGAGTTATTGCAATTTTATAGCCACCGAGTCACAGAGCGCACAGAGCAATGATCAACGGAATTTTCGAATGAACTTTTTAATATTGTTGTGAATCAGAGCTATGATAAAATCTCCGAATCATACGTTTGCTTCAAAATATAATCAAAATTACCTCTGTGATCTCTGAGCCTTTGAGGCAATTTTTTCTAATGATTGATGTTGAATTTTATTTGCACTATTATTCATTATAATCCGCCAGCCCGTCGGCCGATTAGAGCGCCATGACTTCGATGAAAATTGATTTCCAAGCGCCCTCATTGATCTATACAACGTACCCTTTTCAGGATTTCTATTCATTAAAAGAGAAAATTATTTCAGTGATTGTCAAAAAACCACTTGACTATTGAAGATTGAATTGCTATATTTATGCAGTTATGCAAAATAAATCATAATTGCATTAATGAGATTTTGAAATGGCTGAATCGATTCATGAACTGCAAGTCGAAATTTTTAAAGCGCTCTCCCATCCCGCGCGGATTAGAATTTTAAACGCGCTGCGAGAGCGGAAGCGCTGCGCCTGCAATTTAGCGCCAGAATTGGGTATCGAGCAATCCAATTTCTCGCGCCATATCTCGGTGCTGAAAAATGCCGGCTTAATCCGCTGCTGGAAAGAAGGCGTGAGCGTTTTTTTTACACTTGCTGATCAACGCGTGATTGATCTCTTGGATAATGCGAATGAAATCTTGAAGCATAGAATTCAATTGCATCATCGCATAGTTGTTTAGGACGCGAGTTTTGGTGAAATTCTATCTTCAGTTGACTTGCAAGTCGGATGCTCGCGTAACCGATAATGTGAACAGAGCTGACAGTCAAAGGAATATTTAATATTTTTTTGCTGGCAGTTATTTTTTGATTATCAATATACAATTATGCGAAATTAATCATAAATGCAGCCCCCCCTTTCAAAGGCGCCGAGCCTTTGAAAGGGTAAACAACTATAGACAGGAAAAACTATGTTGAAGCTATCAGATATAACGATTACCAAAAACGGGAAAAACATTTTAGATCAGCTTAGTCTGACGGTGTTTCCCCGTGAAATTCACAGCATTCTGGGGCAGAATGGCACGGGCAAAAGCACGCTGGCATACACCATCATGGGATTGCCGGATTATCAAATCAACAGCGGACAGATGTTGTGGCAGGGGGAAAATATCAACCAGCTTTCTGTCACTGATCGGGCGAAATTGGGGATCACCCTGGCTTGGCAGGAACCGGTCCGATTTGAGGGACTCAAAGTGAAGGATTATCTAGAAATCGGCAGCCGGGGAAATGGTAGAAATTTAACGCCCGCCCAGAGCCTGGAGAGCGTGGGGCTGAATCCAGATAAATATCTCCATCGGGAAGTTGACACCACTTTAAGCGGCGGTGAGCGCAAGCGCATCGAGCTGGCAGCCGTTTTGATGATGCAGCCCCGGCTGGCAATTCTGGATGAACCCGATTCCGGCATTGATGCGTTGTCTATCGATTACATTAAAGGAGTCATCCGCACGCTGGTCGCCAAAGGATCATCGGTGCTGTTGATTACGCATCACGAGGAAGTGGCGGCCATGGCCGATCGAGCTTCGTCGCTGTGCGCTGGCAAAATTTTAAAGACCGGCAATCCCGAAGAAGTCACCCGTTTCTTCCGAAACCATTGCCGGGAGTGCCCGCATATAAACCAGCCCGCGGAGGAGGTGATCCAGGATGCCTGACTTCGCCAATGAGTTCGAGCTGCTGGCTGAAGCTTACGCTGCCAGCGGTGGAGAGGTGCAGGATTTAAAAAATTCCAATTATGGACTAATGCTGGTCAGCGGGCATCAATTGCTTGGCAAAAATGAGATACCCGGATTGATCATCGAAGGTGAGCAAATTGCCGATGGTGTGAAGGCGAAAATCACCGTCAAGAAAAACCATCAGCTTAAACATCCAGTGCATCTCTGCTTCGGTGTCATTCCAGCGGAAGGCGTGCAGCGAATTGTGGCGGACTTTGTGATCGAGGAGAACGCCAGCGCCCATTTTTTGGCGCACTGTTCGTTCCCCAACGCGGTGAAGGTTCAGCATATTATGGAGGGAACAGTTACCGTCGGTAAAAATGCTACCATGGAATACAGCGAAACTCATTATCATGGCACCCAGGGCGGTGTGGAGGTGCTGCCCAGGATGAAAATCGATGTTGCACCCTATGGTCGCTACATCAGTACCTTTAAATTGATCAAAGGAGCGGCGGGCAAGATCGTGCTGGATTACGATGCCTATTTGCAGGATCGGGCCGTGACGGAAATGTATGCCAAAGTATATGGCAAGCGCACCGATGATATCAGAATTAAAGAATCAATTTACCTGAATGGCACGGAGTCCCGCGGTCTGGCAAAAAGTCGTATTGTTCTTGTCGACCAGGCTTCAGCCGAGGTGCTGGGAGAGGTGATCGGCAAGGGACCCCATTCCCGCGGGCATATCGATTGTATGGAAATTGTGCAGGGAAAACAAGCCGTTGCTTCGGCGGTGCCGCGGCTGAAGGTGGTGGATGACACGGCCAAGCTGACCCACGAAGCTGCCATCGGCAGCGTTGATAAAAAACAGGTGGAAACATTGATGGCACGTGGGCTGACGGAACAGGAAGCAGTGGATGTCATTGTCAAGGGATTATTGATGTAGCAAGAGCTTCTGGTTTGTGTTTTAAGAAAGCAAACCCAAAAAAAGAATAGCATTTTTTGCTGTCATTAGTAAGTGGAGCAAAGTCGGAGATACTCGTTAGAGTGCAATTCTTTGGCTCTTAGCACCAGGGGAGATTGCTTCGGCAAAAAGCGCCTCGCGATGACGAAGTAACTTTTGTCATTGCGAGCGGAGCGAAGCAATCTCTTGATTGGTGGCTGCAAGAGAGATTGCTTCGGCAAAAAATGCCTCGCAATGACATGGTGGTGTTTTTCATCGCTAGAACTAAGTCATAATACTCGTATTAATTCACAAATGCTAGAATATGCCAATTACCGATGATCCAATCCGAATCATTGAAGTGAAGGACGGCAAAGCGCTGATTCGCGCCCCCCGTCTTTCGATGTGCGCTCATTGCCACGCTGAAGACGAGATCAAAAATAAATCCATTTTTGAAACCTGGATCGACAACCCAGTCGGAGCGAAACCAGGCGATTTTGTCCATGTGGAGATGGCGCCGAAAAAATTTTTGCTGGGGATTTTCGTCCTGTTTGGCGTCCCGCTGATTGGGTTATTCCTTGGCATTGCTGCTGCCAGTTGGGTTCATTTTTTCAATCCGTTGGCAAGACAGATCGCGTTGGGCTTTTTCGGATATGCCCTGTCATACATCATTGTCTGGCGGTTTGATAAATACGCCCTGAAAAGCAATAAATTTATTCCAGCGGCAATCAAAAAAATTAGAATCAAAGAAGATTTTCTCAACAAACCAGTTGGATGAAATCGCATTAAGTTAAAGTCCGCCTTATTATCCAGCAATAGTTAAGCATTTGATAACCAAGGTGGACTCCAACTCTTCTGCAAACATGAGGAACGAAAGATGAATGACAAAAATCGAACCCTTGAAGACCGCTTGGATTCATTCAAAAAAGAATTTGGTAAAATTTTAGAACCCGTTGCCTTTTTAAGGGATCGCGATAAAGCACTGACCGATGCTTTTTTGACATTGCATGAAATCGCCCTGGGGGATGGTGCTATTTCTCGTAAGCATAAGCTGCTCATGCACGCGGCGATCACCGCCAGCATGCATGATGTTGATGCGACCGCCATGCATCTGACGGGCGCATTGAAGGCTGGCGCTACGGAACAGGAAATTTATGAAACGGCAATAGCTGTTATCCCGGTAGCGGGAATGCCAGCGTTTGGAGCCTTTCTGATGGCATTGAAAAAAAGCAAAGAGTGAGACAATGGAACAAACTTTACCCAAAATCGGACTATTAGTCTGCAACAGCGGCAGCTCCAATAGCGGCACTTTGACCGGAATTGTTGCTTATGGCATGATCAAAGAATTTGATGGCATCGGTATTTTCTCGCTGCCAGCGCTGGCCAATCGGATCCCGAAACAAATTGCTTTGATTAAACAAGTGCCGCGACTGATCGTCCTCGATGGCTGCAAAAATGAATGCGCCCGAAAGATCGCCGAACAATTGGAAATCCCTTATGCTGTTTATTTGAATTTAGAAGCTGATGTCGGAATCGAAAAAATGGGCCCCTTTACCACGATGGATTATTCGGTCGAGGAGCTGAGAAAAGCAAGAGAGGCGGTTCAGAAGTTTATTGTCGATGCTGTGTGAGATTGCTTAGTCGCTGTGCTCCTCGCAATGACGTGGCGGCTGCGGTCATTGCGAGCGAAGCTAAGCAATCTCTGGAATTCTTGCACTACTGGAGATTGCTTCGGCAAAAAACGCCTCGCAATGACTGGGCTGCGAAGCAATATTTCAACGGTTTGAATGTTAAAATTAGCTGGGAGGATAATGCTCGAAGTTGATTGGACAAAATGGTTTTTTAACTTTGAAGCCGCCTGTCAGCAGTCGAAGCAAAGCCGTCGGCCTATTTTGCTGCAATTTCATCGGCTGCAATGTGCTGGCTGCCGCAAGATGTATGCGGTAACGTATCCTGACCAAGAAGTGAGCGCCGAGTTGTATGATTGGTTCGTTCCGCTGCGGCTGGATATTTTGAAAGACCATCGCATCCGATCCAGTTATTCGGCGGTGTGGACGCCATCGTTTTACTTTCTGGACTTTCGCGGCAAGCTGCTCTATTCGCTGCCGGGCTATTTGCCACCCGAAGATTTTCGGATCGTGATGCGAATGGGTTTGGCTGCCTATCATATTCCCCGCGCGAAATATGACGACGCCATTGCGATTCTGACCGATGGCCTGGAGAAATTTGCCAGCAATCCCCGAGCCGCTGCGCTGCTGTTCTGGCGGGGAATGGCGCAGTATTTAAAGGGCTACGATAGCCAGGAATTTCGAGAAGCAATGACAGAGATTCGGGAGTCTTATCCCAACAGTCCCGAGGCCAGGATGTGGCCGTGGGAAGATAGATTTGACTAAGTTTGCTTTAAAATATAATGAATCAACAGAACTCATTCCGTGAAAAAGTAAGAGAGATTACAGATCCAAGTCAATTGATGATAGAAATTTTAATCGAGGAGTCAACATGAAAATCAAAGTCATTTTAAACGGCGGCCTGAAATCCTGCTGCCAGACGTATCCGTCGGAGATGATTCGAACCGCCCTAAGAGGCTGGTTTAAAGATGATGAAGACATCGAAACTGAAGTGGTGGATAAAATGGAGAGCGACATCCAATTGGATCAGTTAGGATCGCTGGCATATCAATTTTTTGGTGAGAACATTTATCCCATCGTCTATGTGAATGATGTATTGGCAGCCATAGGCAATCTGCCCGATAGCAATATGCTGCACAAAATGGTGCAGAATCCAGATCGCATCGCTATCTCCGAGCAGGATATTCTGGAAGCCGCTAAAAAGCACGGCGTGGCAGCTAAAACCTAAACTTGAATTCCTTAACCCTTGCGAAGGCTCTGTGGTATTGCAATAAAAAAATGGACAGTTAGTTAAGTTAGGCTGCTTTTTTTAAAACGGTATATTCGGCTGGTGTTTGATACCCCAACGCCGAATGCAGCCGTTGCCGATTATAAAATACTTCAAGAT
>JAPDPQ010000050.1 GCA_034506395.1 candidate division KSB1 bacterium
AGAGGGCGATTATTTGAATTGCGTCCCATGTTTGCGGCCAATGAGACCTGGGATACGGATACGGTCAATGTGTCCAGCAGCATCACCGTGCCGTCGGGAAAGACGTTGACAATTGCTCCCAATAGCAAGGTGAAATTTTATACTGGTCAATATCTTCTTGTGCAAGGCAAGTTGGTTGCCAATGGGACGGCCAGCCAGCACATTAAATTTACCGCAGCGGCGACGACGCCCAGTCGAGGCCATTGGGACTACATCAAAATTGATAACTGCGCCCTTTCTTGCTAACGCAAACTGCGATTCCTTCCGAACTCCCTTCAAATCAAACGTTGTTCTGCACAGTTCCAATTGAATTTTTGGTTCTCCAAAATTAATCCCTCATTTTGAATGCAATCTGCCCGCAATGGACCGTTTAACCCCAGAACCGAAATCCATTACCAGCTTCCGGAAGCAACTCATGTTACGTTAACCGTTTACAATCTGCTGGGCCAAAAGATTCGATCGCTGATTGATGAACACCAAGAATCTGGTGCTTATACCGTTCACTGGGATGGCTGCGATGAAAATGGCAGCGCTGCGGCCTCAGGCGTGTATTTGTATGCCATCAGCGCTGGTGAGTTTCGGCAGGTGAAAAAGATGGTATTGGTGCGGTGAGTTGAAATGATGACAGATCCCATCGCAATTCATTTCCCTGTGTAGAGACAAATGGAGTCCATTCGTCGAAGTTAATGGACTCCATCTGTCCAATTGTTCAGATTTATAATCCTAAATTGTGCTTGACTTTTAGTCCAGTTATAATTATATTAGCCAGCTAAAATTTCGATCACGTCTATTTTTATGGTAGCAGCATGAAGCATTTCAACCGATTAAATGTCTTGCTATTAGTTTTCGTTTTTGGTATTTCCCTACCACTCACGGCGCAACAGAAAATCCGCGACGAACAGAATTTTCTCAGCAATCGAGTCATGAGGGGAACGGGCTCACAGGCGTTGCAAGAGTATTATCAAAGCGTCTATTTACAACAGCAAGCCCAGGCGCAGCCCGGCCTGATGCCTTCGTTTGATATCGACAAGACCAAGTTGTTGGAAAAACTTAAGGAGATCATCCCGCTGGAGGGGGCTATTGATCCAGCAACCTATATTGTTGGACCGGGCGATCTGCTTGAAATCAACGTGTGGAGCGCCGTCCCTTTCGTCAATACGACGATGGTCACCCCTGAAGGAACCATTATTATTCCTACTGTAGGAGTGGTCGAGGTCGCAGGTAAGACCCTTGCCGAGGTGAAGTCATTGGTCAGCAGCGCCGTAAGAAAGGTGTATATCAAAGGGGATATTACTACCTCGCTATTGTCGCCAAGAATTTTTTCGGTGACCATCAGTGGTGTTGTTAATAACCCAGGCAGTTATTACGCGGCGGCGGTGCAACGTGCCGATCAAGTGATCTATCAGGCCAATCTGCAATCACCAGTCGCTGCATCGAAATTATCATTATTGGAAGAGCAGAAGAAGAATCTTGCTGAGCGGGATGAGGTGCTCAAATACTATCGCAGCGATGAATTAGATCAGCAGCCATTGAACTTCTCGCTGCGCAATATCAAATTGATTCGACACAATGGCGATACGCTGGCGGTCGATCTGGTGCGCTATTACGCCACAGGGAACACGCGGTTCGATCCGCTGTTGTTGGACGGCGATCGCATCATCGTGCCCAATCTCAATCTCGAGGGCAATTCACTGACCATCACTGGCGCGGTGCGGCTCCAAGGCACCTACGAATATTTTCCAATGGATTCCTTATCCAGTATTTTCGAGATCGCCCAGGGTCCGACCAGCTACGCCGATCTCGAGCACGTGGATCTGTATCGCACCGATCCCAGAACCGGGCAGGTTTCTCATCAGGTGATCGATTACGCCAAGATCCAGCGTCGGGAAATTCCCGATATTCCTCTGCGGCCGATGGATCGCATCGTCGTGCGCGAAAAATACCCGCGGGAATATCCGCATAGCGTCCGCGTCCGTGGCGAAGTGGTTCGGCCCGGCCTGTATCCTATTGCTCGAGACCAAACGCGTTTGTCTGAGATTATTAAACTGGCTGGTGGCTTCACGCCTTATGCCGCATTGGCCAACGCGCGCGTCCTCCGCTTCGATGAACCGTTAGATAAATTGGAGCTGAATCCCGATTATCAACGATTGTTCGATATGCGGCTTAGCGATATGAACGCCACCGATAGGGAATATTTCAATTTCGAAGCCTTACTGAAGCGTAATCTTGTGGCTGTGGATTTCCAGAGGCTGTTTCAACGGGGCGATTCCACCCATGATGTCATACTTCAGGATGGCGACCTCATTTTCATCCCTTCCAATCAGAACACGATTTTAGTGTTGGGGCAGGTGCCCTTTCCCGGCCAACAGCAATTCGTTGCTGGAAAAGATTACAAATATTACATCCAGCAGGCAGGCGGTGTTTCATACAAAGCCTGGGAGAGCAAAGTGCGCGTCATCAAAGCCGGCAATAAAAACTGGCTGAAGCCCAATAAGACCCGGCTCGAACCTGGGGATACTATCTGGGTGCCACGCGTTCGGGAAAATCGTTTCGAGATGACGTTCTATTGGATTTCGCGTGTCCTTGAAGTCGGGGGATCGGCCGCGACCATCTGGCTATTGCTGACAAAATTGAAATAGCAATTTTATCGACACTAAGAAGAGGAAAAAATGCCAGTCATGCCTGCAGATGCAGGCATCTTATAGATTGTCAATTAGTCTGATGCAATAATCAAAATATGGTTAAGCCATGTCATGCCTGTCCGCCATCTGGCGGACAGGAATCTCCTTCTAAGCTCATACTTAGGTCAGCCGAATAATGAGATGCCTGCCTGCGCAGGCATGACAATATAGCCTTTTTTGACATTTTGCAACAGGTACAAATCAGCGAGAGGAAAAGGACTCCTGCATTCGCAGGAGTGACATTTGTGCGTTTGCTAATTGATCGTTTTTAAGAAGTCTAGATCCGTTTTTAAAAACAGGAAATTCGATGTTGAAACGCTACATTCTTCTCATCTTAAAAAATCGAAAGCTATTTTTCGGTGTTGTTTTTGGAGTCACGCTAATTGGTTTGATCATTTCGTTGCTTTTGCCCAAATGGTATCTGGCTGAAGCGTCATTTTTGGCTCCAGAGCTGGCGCCGAACACCATGATCGGCGTGAGCGGCGGGCTCTCTTCGGTCATTCAGAGCTTCACAGGCCAGCGAAAGATGAGCGCTTACAACTATATGGCCATCCTCAATAGCCGCACCGTTAACGAACAAGTCGTTCGGAAGTTCAACCTGATGAAAGTCTATCACATTTCCGATTCCCTAATGTCCAAGGCGCTTAAGGAACTGAGGAGCAACGTCTCATTTACCTTTGGGGATAATGATGAGACCACGATTTCGGTATACGACAAAAACCCAGTCCGAGCGGCAGAGATGGCGAATTATTATGTTGAACTCGTTAATGAGCGTTCAAAAGAGTTCGCACGCTCCGAGCTTTCCACGTTCAAAAAGTTGATTGAAGAGCGGGTGCGGGCCAACGAAGATACGCTCCGAAAATTGGAACAGCGCATCAAAGCCTTCCAGCAGCGGGAGCAGGTGCCCGTGATCATGGCTGAGCAGGTGAGCGGATTGGATTTCCTGGGCGAGCTCTATGCCCAGCGCATCGGTCTGGAGCTCCAGCAGCAGTTGCTCAAGGAAAATTACGGCGAAAATCACCCCTTGATCACCGCTATCAAAAACCAGTTGCTCAATATCAATCAGAAGATCAACGCCATTCCTAATATGACCGTTGAATATCTGCAGATTTACCGCGAACTGTTAGTGCAACGCAAGATCGCCGAGGTGTTGGTCCCCATGCTGGAGCAGGTGAAGCTCAGCGAATTGCAAAAGATCCCCGATGTCGTGGTTCTGGACAAGGCCGTCCCACCCGATCGCAAGAAAAAACCCAAACGGATGTTCATCGTCCTGGGAGCGTTCCTGCTCGCTTCTGCAGGTGCGTTTTATTATCTGTTGATTCGAGAGAAATATCATGAGGAGTTGGAGGAATTTTGGAGCCAGGCCAAAGCAACATGGAAAAGTTAGTGCAGCAGCTTCAAGTTCTTCGGAACAACCATTATATTCGCGACGCTGTAATCCTGCTCAGCGGCAATGGTCTGAAGATCTTCATTGGGTTTATCTCAAATGTCATTCTGGCCAAATTCTTCAGCGCCGAAATGCTGGGCATGTACGGCACGCTGATGGCGGTTAGCCTGGTCTGCGTCAATTTCACCGATTTTGGTCTTGGCAATACGCTCAATCAATTGACCAATCGCTATCGCGAGCAGCAGAAGCAAATTCTGTCGAATATTTTCATCTTAAAAATGTCGCTGCTCCTGCTCTTTCTGGCGATTTTCTACTTTTCCATCGACCTGGTGGCACCACATCTCTCGGCGTTAGAGGGCAGAACCGACCTGCTGAAGCTGCTGATCGTTTCGATTGCGTTCGAAAGTTTCTTCAAATTTTTGTTATCCACCCTGCAATCAAAGCAATTGTTCAAACGCTTCAGTCTGTTGTTGGTCATCAATAATTCGGTTCGGCTAATCGGCATCGTAGCGCTTTATCTGTTGAAGCTGCTGACATTGAAAACGATCATCATTCTCTATGCTGCTTCGTTCGGCTTGTTGATTTTTTCCAATTCTCGGATCTGGAGTTTTTCGTTCCGACTCGATCGCAAGCTGATCGATCGAATTGGTAGGTATGCGTTTTGGGTGTGGATGTTCATCATATTTAATACGCTGTTTGTGAAATCGGATATTTTGCTCATCAATTATTTGAGATACGGCAAAGCGATCATCGGAAATTACGTGCTCATTTTTTTCTTCATTTCATTGATCAGTCTGTTGCAGGATGCCATTTTCACCCAGCTATTGCCCAAGACCTCGGAGTTTCACAAACGCTCCGACTATCAGAAATATTATGCGGACATCAAATATATTCGGCTCGGGGCGGTATTGGTATCGCTTGTTTACGTGCTCATTTTGCCGCAAGCGCTACGCTGGATTTATGGCAATAAATATCAGATCGAATATCTGCCGATCTTGATCTTTGGTATACCATTTCTTTTCAGCCTATTTAATGAATTCAATGGGGTGCTTCTCTATGCCATGGAGCGGCATCGCTATATTTCCATGGCCAATATTCTGGGATTGATCTTCGTAGTCATCGGACTGCTCCTGTTCCCAAGTGTAACCACCGTGCTTCACATCGTGCTGGCTGTGACACTGGGAAAATTGGTGGTGGAATTTTTCATTTATTTGAAGGTCAATCAGTGCTTGCGAGCAATTCCAGAATAAAATGTGGAAAATAAGAATTGGATGTTCGTACTTAAATCATTTATTTTTTATCCAAAGAGCAAAACCTTTTGACCGACAATTACGCTGATTAATTTCTGTTGCAAAAATGGAAATCAAAAGAAACGATGTCATTCCTGTCCGCCAGTTGGCGGACAGGAATCTCCTTTTTAACTGATGCTTAGGTCAACCAAAAAATGAGATGCCTGCATGCGCAGGCATGACAATTTATCCTGTTTTGATAATTTTGCAACAAGAACCAATTATTCAAATTGCGTCTATTCATAATTGGTGAAATTGGCTTATTTTGCGAAATTAGCGGTCCAAACACATTTTAGTTTTGGCTCATCATAGTTAAGCAATCGAAATCTGATCTTGGAAAAATCAGGTGGCAGCAATTAGCTCGAAAATCAACGGCAAAGTTTTTTCACTGGAAACATTGGCTTTTTTGGCAACAATTAGCTTTCCAGTGATTGCCATACTGTTACTGGGGCTTGAGCAGTACATTGCCCTCGGTGTTTTGGTGGGAGTTCTATTTGTAATTTTGATCATCCACAATTACCGCTATGGGCTGCATTTCGTTATCATTGGGCTGCCACTGTTTCAATCCTTGACATTGAGATCCGATGCCGCCACTTCCATGGGGCTGAACTTCCAGTACGTTTTAATCCCCATTGTCTTTGTCGCCTGGCTGGCCGAAAAAATTTCCAACAGACAATTGACAGCCATCCGCCTGCCGTTTCTATCGCTGTTCACGCTGTTCGTTATTGTGCTCTTGCTCTCCCTCCTCAATCAGATGGACATCCCTGCACGACATTTGTTGAGGCAGGGGTTTGTCAATGTAATTGCCCTGGTCAATTACCTGGTGCTATTCTACATCATTGTTAATGAGGATTGGGATCAGCGGGAATTGCAAAAAATTTTATGGGGCTTTCTGATCGTTGCATTTTTAACGGCAGCGATTGCCATCGTCCAATACTTTACAGCAGAGGTCAATTTGGTTACTGGCGGGCTGCGGGCTACCGGCACCTTTAAATCCTTTTTGCGAACCGATACGAAAAACAATCCCAATGCCTTTGGCACCTATATGGCCTTCATGGCAGCGATGGCATTATGGCTCTGGAATCTTGCCGATCGAAGGCATCGAAAATACATCCTGGTGCTCACTGGCGTGATTATTTTTGCATTGCTGCTATCATTCTCCCGAAGCAGCCTATTGGCGTTGCTCTTTGCGCTGCTTGGTTATACCTTCATTCGGAACAAGCGGGCATTCGTGATCACAGTGGTTGTCTCCGTCGCTGGATTGATTGCACTTTACTTCGAACCGACCACGCATCGCCGCATTCAGAGCATCTTTGCGGTGATCAGCGATCGTCGGGTAGTGAATATGTTTTTGAACATCAATCCCTGGAGCCTGGATTGGTCGTACGTGGAATATTATGGCATTCAGGGGTACAACAGCGACATCATCTCTGCTGCATTTCGGATCTGGGCCTGGATTCAGGGCGTGCAACTTACGGTGGCGCATCCCATTCTGGGCGTTGGTTATCACATGAATCTGGCCTATAGCCCCTGGCCCACTGCGGAAAATTTATATCTCGATATTGCCTGCATGACCGGGCTAACAGGGCTGTCGCTGTTTGTGATCATGCAATACTATTTTTTGAGAGACGGATTTCGTTTCCTGCGCAATCCGAAGCTCACGCATATCGGCATGTTCTGGCTCAATATTCTGGCGATTGTATTCATCGTCAGCCTGACTGGGTCGATTTTATTTCATGGCAAATTGTTAGGGATTTTCTGGATTTTAGCCGGGGTGTTTTATAATGTCAAGCAGCGAGAAGACAATTATCTTTATCAGCAATGAATCGAAATTATTTGGAGCACCAAAGGTATTGCTCCAGATAATCAGATATTTTCATTCGCTGCAGTCATACAATCTGCTGGTTGTCTGCCCTAGCGATGGCCCCTTCAAATCCGCTTTAGATCAAATCAATATCCGAACCTTAATACCAGATTCTCTTAGCAAATTTTATATCCATGTCAGTCAACCACGCTTCTTTATGGTTCAATTTTGGCTCCGTTTCTGGGACAATATAAAGCTGCTCCTTTATTTTTATAAATTGTTCAACAGTTATGTTGACCCAATCATCTACGCAAATACCTCAGTGGTCCGCTATATTGCGATCCCAGCAAAACTTTCAAGGGCATGTCTTCTCTGGCATATACACGAATATTTTGCCAATCCCATCAAACAATGGTTCCATGCTATTTTGATTCGCTTATGCGCCGACAAGATCATTGCTCATTCTCCAGGTCTGATTTCACGATTGCATCTAACTCAGCGACAAATTCAGAACAAGGTGATCTATTTCCGATATTTCTCTGCCATAGAGAAGGAGATCCTATCACGTTCAGATCCAAATGTTATAGAGTACGACATCATTTTTGCTGGCAGAGTCAGTTTAAAAAAAGGTGTGCTCGACCTGTTACAAGCTATAGCCTATTTAACCTCAAAAATGCCGAATCTGAAGGCAGCCATTGTGGGCATGTTTGCCAAGGAAGATGAACCCGTCATCAAAAATTTTGTAGCAGAAAATAAGCTGGAAAATCATGTCATATTCACGGGCTTTGTACCGGATGTTTATGAATATATCTTGAAATCAAAAATCGTTGTTCTGCCAACTCATCGTGACTATTTTCCGATGATTTTGCTGGAATCGATGTTATTGGAACGACCGATAATAGCGACAGCAGTCGGCGATATTCCGACCCTTATCGCTCACGGCAAAAATGGACTCTTGGTCGAACCAGGAAACATTTCGCAATTGGCCGATATGATTGAAAAAATCCTGGATGAAAAAGAATATGCTCGGTTCAAGGTTGGTGTTCAGCTAACGAAAGAGCAAATCTTAGCTCAAACAAATGACTATCAGGTTATCAAAAAGATTATCGATCAGCACAAATGAATCAAAACAAAAAAATCTCAACCAACCCAAATTTTGAAAAGAAGCTCTTTTCTTTCATTGTTATCAACTATAATGCCTATGATTATACTTCAAATTGTTTGAAAAGCATAACGAAATTTTGTTCCAATTATCCTTACGAGATCATTGTGATCGACAATGCTTCATCGGATGGAAGTATTTTCAAGCTGGAAGCTGAATTCAGAGGTGTAATTTTCAAAAAAAATGAACAGAATTTAGGTTTCGCCAAAGCGTGCAATCAAGGAATCGATCTGGCATCGGGTGATTTTCTGATTTTTTTGAATAATGATTTTGAATTCAAGACGGACATTTTCGAACGCATCATTGAAAAATATCAACGCTACGAAAATTTGGGGCTCTTAGGTTTTCAATTGTTAAATCCAGATGGAACGCTTCAAAAAACCGATTTTAAATTTCCGACCATTCCAAGAAGGATTTTGCAGCTTACCGTTGTCCCATTGATAAGAAAATACCGCTCGAACAAATTGCCTGATGGCGAGCGAAAAGATAGAATTGTCGATTATATCAAGGGGGCATTGATGATTGTGCCTGCAAAACTTCTAAACCAGCTTCAACTTCGCTTTGATGAAAATTATTTCATGTATCACGAAGAAATGGATCTGGCTTATCAGCTTCGAAAGCAGGGCAAATTATGTATTTTGGACACGACGCCAGCAGGAATTCATTATGGACAACATGTCGAGGACGTGCATGAAGAGAGAGTTTTTTTATGGCGCAATCAAAATTATCTATTTTTCTTCAGGAAATATTATTCAAGAACGAAACTCCTCAGTTTGATCGCCGGCAATATTATTATCTTTAGTTTGAAATGGATAATTTTCTTTCCCTGCCGTTCCTTGAGATATACTTATCAAAAAGTCATATGCATGAGTTTGAAAGCGTTGTGACGCAAATTGGCAATTTGCGTTACAACAATCCGATCACCAAATAAGTAATGAGCGCCAGACTCGCCCCAGTCATCGCATACGGCAATTGCGTATTCACGTGATCGATCAGATCGCAGGCCGAAGCCATTGACGCAATAATCGTAGTGTCCGACACCGGCGAGCTATGATCGCCAAATACGCCCCCGCCCATCACAGCGCTCACCATCAGCGGCAAATTCAAGCCCATATTTTGCGCCAAGGGAACCGCAATCGGCATCATGATCGCAAATGTCCCCCAGGACGTTCCAGTTGCGAAGGAGATGAAACAGGCCGTCAGGAACACCAGTGGGATCACCAGCGCTGGGTGGATCGTCGCAGTCGCCAATCCTGCGACATAGGGGCCCGTCCCCAATGTCTTGCACAACGCGCCCATGGTGAAGGCAAACACCATGAGCAGTCCCATGGGAATCAATCCCCCCATCCCCTTGATCACCAGATCGAGCACTTCCTTCAATGAAAATATCTTTTGAATTTTGTATAAAATCGCCGCTGCAAGAATCCCCATTAACACCGCCCAGAACACGGCTGTGGAGCCAGAGCCGTGGGTGATGTTCCCCTTTCCCGTAATAACCAACCCCAAGGGAACCATCGACACCATCGCTATTAGGGGAAGAATCATGTTGATCGGTCGGGGCGTAACGCCTGCTTTTACTGGCATGGCAATGGTCTCCTCGGAGACCAGGAGCTGCGCGCCGTCCCGAATCAGCTTGCCGGTCTCTTTCGCCCGTCGCTCTGCCTTCGCCATAGGGCCAAAATCTTTGCGGGTGATGATGATTATCAGCACCAGGAGAATGGTGAAGATGGCATAGAAATTGGTGGTGACCGCTTTCAGCACGGTGAAAAACGGATTTTCTACCTGCTGGGCAATGAGCAAGCCAGTCAACACGGCACCCCAGCCGTTGAACGGGATCATCACGCACACCGGGCAGGAAGTCGAGTGAGCCAGATAAGCCAGCTTCTCCCGCGGGGCTTTGAATTTATCGAACAATGGTCGACCAATGGAGCCGATGACGAGATTGATCATATTGCTCTCGATGAAGATCATCACCCCGATGAGCCATAAGAGTAGGCTGGCGCTGGTTCGGTTTTTCACCAGGCCCTTTTCGCTGACCCAACGGATAAAGCCGGTTACCCCGCCCGAATGCTGCATCAGAATGATCAATGCGCCGACCATCATGCTGAAGATGATCACTTTGGTGTTGCCAGAATCTTTGAAGACATCGATGGTGGCTTCGAGGGCATCGCGCAAACCAGCCAGGGGATTCCAGCGGTTGATTGCCGTCCAGCCGAGCCAGATGCCGAGAAATAGCGAGGGATAAACCTGTTTGGTTTTAATGGCGAGAATAATTGCCAGGATCGGAGGAAGGATTGAGATCCAGCCGTAGGTTTCCAAGCAGCGCTCCTTTAATTAAATTCGCTCTGAACCTTTGCAAAATGATCAAATATTGAATTGATACTTGTCACGCCTGCATTTGCAGAAATCACAAAGAATGGAGCGTTCCCCCTGCACAGGCAAGAGAGCTCATTGGCCAATGGATAAGATAGCTAGCAAGAGCTTTTTCTCCACTGGTTGGTGGACAAGCGCCTCTTTATCTTTCACGGATTCCTGCTGTCGCAGGAATGATAGAAGAGCGGAATGTCACCCCTGCGCAGATAGGGGGCTCATTGGGCCAATAGGTAATAAACATAACAAGAAATTCCTTTCCACTGGTTGGCGGACAATTGTCTCTTCATCTTTCAAGGATTCCTGCTGTCGCAGGAATGATATTGTCCGATTCCATTTAAATGTATGGCACCAAACCTGAGAAATTGATTCAAATTTCCAACTCAATTCCAATGGGACAATGATCCGAACCCATGATCTCAGGCAGAATATAAGCGGCTTTTACGTTGTCTTTTAGATTCTCACTGACATAAAAATAGTCGATGCGCCAGCCAATGTTCCGCTCCCGCGCCCTCGATTTCATATCCCACCAAGTATACTGCCCTGGCTCCTGATTGAACATCCTGAAGGTATCGAGATAACCGTGGCTTAGAAATTTATCGATCCAAGCGCGCTCTTCTGGCAAGAAGCCAGATACCTTCTCATTCTCCTTTGGACGGGCCAGATCGATCTCCTTATGAGCAGTATTGACATCCCCAGTGACGACAATTTTTCGGCCAGCATCCTTTAATCGATCGACATAATCAAGAAAGGCATCATAAAAATCCATCTTATATTGTAAGCGCTCCTTCGAACCTTTTCCATTCGGAAAATAGATGTTGAATAGAACAAAATCCTGATAATCTGCGATCTGAATTCGTCCCTCCTTATCGAATTTTTCGATGCCGAAACCGGTCTTTAATTCCTTTGGTTCTTGCTTGGAATAGAGCGCCACGCCACTGTATCCCTTCCGATCCCCGGATTCAAAATAAGCATGGTATCCAGCCATGTTCAATAGATCATCGGTCAGTTGATCGGGTTGGATTTTGGTTTCCTGAATGCACAGGATGTCTGGCTGAAGCTGAAACACTTCAGCGAGATTACCTTTTTTATGGACGGCGCGGATGCCGTTCACATTCCAAGAGAGAAGTTTAGTGATATTCATGCCGATGCCTCTCTACTTTCAGTGATTTCAACGTGAATTTGAACCGCTAATTGCGCTAATTAATCCCATTCCGCCAATTCATGAAAAGAAGCGTCGAGTCTCATTGCATCACCCCAATTCATAAGCTGACTGATTGTGAGTTTTTCTGTCAGCTATGCCGGATCTCGCGTTTTAAAATGCTTTTCACTTTCTCAACCTTAGATTTCATGCGAGACTCGGTTCCTTTGCGATAATCAACTTTGATGATCGTAGTGATCCGGTTGCTCTGGGGCTCTAAAATCTTGAAGCAATCTCCGATCACACCGAATACTTGGTCCCACGAACCCTCCAAAATTGTCCCCATCGGGGTCAGCTGATAAGTGATCCCAGTTCGATCGATGTGATCGATGAGCTGGGCGACATATTCGCTCACACTTTCGCCCTTGTCTGTCGGGTACATGGAGAATTCCGCTAATACCATTTTCTCTCACCTCCGTTTCATCATTTCAATCTATTCAGTTTTTCAAAAAAATGCAAGCATTTTCTCAAGTCGAAGGTGGTCTTGAGATGGCTGGTTCACCGGTTATGATCCCCGCAAAAATAGGCATGACCTCTCGAATTGGTCGAACTTTTCGACCATTTGGTCGAATTGTTTCAGTTTTCAAACCGCAAATCACCCAATTTATTAATACCCAGCTTCTTTAGTCACAAAGAGTTAAACGAACGACAAAAAATTTGGCACGGGACTTGTAATTAATATGGTCGAAACAATTAACACTGGAAACGATCAGTTTCCTAATTATCCAATTAACCGATTCAGGAGGTTCATCATGAAACGCATTATCAAATTATCCGTCTTAGCGATTGCGGTCGCTTTCTTGGCTTTTACCACTTTGAGCGATGAGAGTTTTGCTCAAACTAAGCCGCAAATGGGCAATAAGGCCGCTGGATTTGTCGATGCCAATGGCGATGGGTACAACGACAAAGCGCCGGATGCCGATGGCGATGGAATTCCCAATGGCCTCGATCCAGATTATAAGCCATTGAATCCTGATCGTGGTAAACGCTTCGGCTTTGTGGATCAAAACGGGGATGGCATCAATGATCGGATCCAGGATGCCGATGGCGATGGGATTCGCAATTGCCAGGACTCCGATTATGTTCGTCCCCAGGATGGCACTGGCAACAAGTTCGGCCACAAAGTTGCAAATGGAAAGGGACAAAAAGGCTCGGGTTTTAAAGGCCTTGGTCCGAAGGCAGGAAATGGAACCGGTGTCTGCGATGGAACTGGCCCAAAAGGTCAAACGAAGCGAAATGGTCGGTAGTCCAATACGCAATTTCAGCAATCAATAGACGGAGCTACGGCAGGGTCAGCTTGGTCACGCTGACCCTGCACTTTTTTATTGAAAAATGAATCTCGGAAATAGATCGATATGAAAAGTTCCATTCCTCACGGAACGCAGGGCCATGCGCTAAATTTCTGAGACAATTTTCATGCAATTTTGTTTGCTTCTTGGGAAAATTAATAAATTAAAACGCTATTCCGAAAAGTCAATCGATTTAACAGGGAATTTTCAATCCCAACAGACAGATCATCTTTAGTTCATTCATGCTAACGCAACAACATCAATTTCTGTCGGATCACCTGCTCGCCTGCCTTCAATACCGCAAAATAAGTCCCACTGTTGGCAATATTCCCTGCCTCATCATTGCCATCCCAGTAGATCGAATAAATCCCTGGTGGCATCGCATCATTCAGCAAGCTGCGAACCAATTGGCCACGCACATTGTAAATCGAAAGCAAAACAGCAGGATTGGCGATGGCTGGGATGGAGATTCGAAAAACTGTGCCCTGATTGAACGGATTGGGATAATTTGGCGACAATTCCAACCGATCGGGAACGTGCGAATGGCCATTTGCACTGGTTGTCGTCGCGACAGCGATCGGCTGGTCATTGAGCCAAGCGCGGTCCAATTTGAGCCAATCGGTTTGATGCCGATCGCTGCTGCCGATCGGCTTGAACCACAAGCTCACGAGTGTCCCCGAGCCAGCGATAGAATTGGCTCCAGCGAGCGCGATGACTAAAGAGCTCTTTTCGCGACGATGGCAAATGAGAGATCCCTGGGCCAGCTCGCCAGCGGTCACAGCGGTGAGGCTGAAACGCGTATCATCAAATTTTAGTTCGAGCTCGGCGCTGATAATCGGCTGCGATGTCTCCAACAAAATAGGAATGGATACGAGGTCTGTGCTGGTTTGCGACGGATATTCGATTTGCAACCGGGCGCTGGAAATCTTCTCCACAACCAGCGGCGCGATCGCCGGATTGGTCCAGCTTTGCGAGACGTCGCCGTATACGATCCCGATGAAATTTTGATTGAATTGATCCTTTTCCAATGGCTGATAAATAAGTGAATTGGGGCGATGTACCCAATTGGAATCGTTGATCGGAAAAATCGTTGGGACAAATTCCCAGCAATCCAGGCTGTCGGCCATAGTGGGAAATTTATTTTCAAGGCGAACAGCATATCGCATGATCAGCGAGGCATCGTATGCGCTGACGGTAGAATCGCCGCTTACATCGGCAGCAATGCGTTGATAGGGCGTCAAAATATTGGCGCCGACCAGATGTTGCAAAATCAGCGCTGCATCGAACGGGGTCACCGCTCGGCCTTGATCGCCAAATTTCTGGGGCGTCAGGAGATAATCCCCATAGTGCAAACCGTAGCAGTTGAAATTCCCATTAGCATCTGTCGCAAAGGTCGCGCTTTGCTGTCCCGTTATAGCCAATTTTGTATTCAATATTGGAAGACCAGTACCCTGATATCGCACTGAGCCAGCGAGCTGAAACCCCCGAACGTGAAACCGACCATCTCGATTGATACTGGGTGGATTGCCCTCATTCAGCATGACCTCCCCAAATTTCAAATCGCAGGCATCATTTTCCCTAGCCCGCGGATTGACCCGGAACTTCAAAAACACGAGAACCCCGTCTTCGGTTAACGGCAAACTGCCAGCCAGCGCGAAGTAAATTCGCTTGGCAGAGCGATGGACCGCAGCCATCTGCCAGTTCTCGGTAATTGCGCCTGTGCCGCTCAGTTCGATAAACTCCAAACAACTGGAATCAAAATGCACTTCAATCAGCGCGGAAATAATGTCATAATCCGAAACCCCAGCGATCCGGATCGGCAGATTGACCAACTGATTCGGCGCGGCAAAAGTATCTGGCAGCGCCAGTTCTACCCCTCCATTCGCCGCAAAGGCCTTCGATTCAGCCACCAGGCTCAACGTTAAACCGATTGATAAAAATACCGCAATAAACCATCGTACCTGCTTCATAGGTCCCTCCTCGTTCATATAAGTTTATCCCTGAACTTTTTTTATTCGATGACATCTGCTTTACAAAAAGCTGAAATTTTGGCCTATTTGATCAATGACGTTGGGCTCGTATCTTCAGTTTGAAGTTCCCAGTTTCTGGTCAACGAATCTCCCCTGCCCAACTCGGAGCCGCCGCAATATTCGCTTGAAATCAAGAAAGGCGTTCGAAGCATAGCTTTCAGACCGGTGATACCTCCTGGACTGTTACCGTTCATAACTTGAAAACGATCGCCTGCACCGCGCTCCTTAATCTCGAGCATTTCTCCCAGCAGATACACCTGTTCAATTCCTCAGTGCTATGATAGAGCAGAAACGAAATCGCCGCTAATTTGCCTGCCTGCATAATCTGTCGCCTCATTTTCAATCTAAAAAATTTCCCGACAAAATCAACATAATTCATTGACAATTTAAAAAAAATTTATTACTATAACATGCAAAATGACTGCAAGCATTGCAATGCTGTTGCTGAATAGCTGATTGCAACTATTTTTGATCGATCTTTATTTGAAGACCTCCTTTGGTTTGTCGAGGGAGTGTGATCGCTAACGGAATCGTAATTCGAAAGGATCGGTTCAATGTTTTGCAGCCATGTTCCATGGAAAAATTTTGAACCAGAAGCGAACCGACTCCAAAATTTTCATTGGAAAAGTTCATATGATTCACCAAGGATTTGAAGGTCAATAGGAGGTATTATGGCTTTAAGATATTTGGCAATCTGGCTATTATTGATCATATTGGTTTTCGTTTCATTGGGCTTTGCGCAGGGAAAAAAGCCGATGGCCAATCAATTTGCGGTTCATATTTTTTCATCAGCGAATTTCATGGGCTACTTAGAGCCATGCGGTTGAGGCTCCAGCCGCAGCGGCGGTGTGGCTCGGCGAGCGACTTACATGAAACAACATCATGCGGGCAGCGAACATCAACTGATAGTAGATAATGGCGATTTCATCAGCGGCAGAGGGAAAAAAGAGCAACTCGCGGCTGAGTATTTGCTCAAGGCTTTTTCCATGATGAAGTACGATGCCATCAATCTGGGTGAACGCGATTTTCTCCAGGGATTGCAGTTTCTCAAAGACATGGAGAAAAAATACAAATTGCCATTTACTTCCGCAAATATTTTTCAAGCTGATGGGGAGACCCCAGTTTTTCAGCCTTATATCATCAAAGAACTCCCAGCTTTTGACTTTGGTGATAGACATATTCCAGCAGTGAAGGTGGGTATCTTCGGCGTGGTCATGCAACGGCCCCAATTGTCGTATGAAGAGACCGATCCGAAGTTGGTGGTCGGCGAGCCGACTGCAGCCGCGCAGAAGGTGGTCTCAAAACTAAAAGGCCAATGCGATTTAATCGTGGGATTAATCCATCTATCATACGGCCAGTTGACAGCCTTCGCAGAGGCGGTACCAGAGATCGATGTCATCATCGCCGGTCACGATGCAGTGATGCGACTCGATCCACAGAAGCTCAACCGAACCCTGGTGATCGTTGGCGGAAACCGTGGTCAATATATTGGAGATCTGCGATTGGTGTTGAATCAGCAGCGAAAGATCATCGATCATGAAGGCAAAGTGGTAGCATTGGACGCAAAAATCAAAGATGATCCTGCAATGCTGAAGCTTATCAAAGAATATAGTGAGCAGGAAGCAAAGTTGAGCTTTGAAATTGATCGCCAGCAATCCCAGAAGATCGAAATGTACGTGGGGGCAGCGAAATGCAAAGAGTGTCATCAGGAGCAATATGAACAATGGAGCAAGACATCCCATGCTCGGGCGTTCAACACTCTGGTGAAAGCTGGAAAGAAAGATGATCTCAATTGTGCCAGATGCCACACCACGGGATTTGCGCAATATAATGGGTTCTATGGAGTGGACGAGAGCCCAGACATGATCCATGTTCAATGCGAAGCCTGTCATGGCATCGGCAAGTTGCATGTTCAGAGCATTGAAAAGATCAAATCGCAGAAACTTAAAGCAGCGATTCTGGCACCCATCACCGAAGAGACCTGCATCGGCTGTCATGATAAGACTCAAGATCCAAAATTTAATTATGAGGAGGATGTGAAGCTGGTCAAGCATTAGCCGAGCATCAGCGAAAGCACCAGCAATGTCTCAGCTCAAGTTTCGTGATTTGAAATGAACTTTTTGCTTTGCAAAAGCAGTCAATTTATCCTTTCTCATCGCCAGGGCAAGAGCTTGCGCTCGAAATTCAGCGGCGGCAAAGCGGCCAATTTAGCGCGCTTGACCAAATGGGGGTTCAATGTCCCCCCTTTTTTTGTCCTCAGCACATCGCTCTACTGGCATATTCTCAAAATCAATGGAATCGACCGCCTGATCTCTAAACTGAAATCGAACCATTCCAGTCAAATCTGCACTTCCATCCGATCCCAAATTTTGGCTGCTGAAATTCCCACGGAGATCGCCGAACGAATTCAGCTCGCCGCAAAGCAACTGCTGATCGATGCGCCGACAAAAGCGGTGGCAGTTCGCTCCTCCGCCGTAGCAGAAGACCAGCGCAATCGCTCTTTTGCAGGACAGTTAGACAGCTTCCTCAACATTCAAAATGAATCGCAATTGCACAATGCGATCAAGCAATGCTGGGCATCGTTATGGGGCGAGCGAGCCCAAATGTACAGCGGACTCGCCAAGCAGCGGCTTCCTGATTATTCCATGTCCGTGATCATCCAGCAAATGATCCCAGCCGATTATGCTGGCATATGTTTCACCATCGATCCCGCCGATCGATCTGGGGAATGGCTATTGATCGAGGCGAAACCGGGCATCGGAGCGGATCTGGCCAGCGGCACAGCAAATCCTTGGCGCTACCGGGCCCATCGCAGCACCCTGGCTCTGCAAGGGGAGCCCACAGCGCTCGATGCCGAGCTTTTGGTGGAGCTGGCAAAAACCGCCCTCCGAATTGAGCGATTATTCGGCATGCCGCAGGATATTGAATGGGCGATCTATCACGGTCAGATTTTCATCCTTCAATCGCGAGCCATTACGGCGCGCTTGGGCCATTCACACGGAGCTGATCAGCCACTTTGGTCGAATTACTTTTTCGGGGAACGGTTTCCGCTTCCAGTCTCCCCGCTGGGCTGGTCCATTTTGAAACCGATCATCGAGCTCAATGCCTTTCGCGAGCCCCTATCCTTTTTGGGCTTTAACGAGCTCGCTCGCGCTCAAATTACGCGATGCTTCTTCGGCCGACCTTATACACGATTGGAAGTGTTCCAAGCATTGCATTCGCTATTTCCCAGCGATTATGTTGCCAGAGAAAAGCGAGAACTGTTTTACCCCCAACCGGTTTCGCTTGCTCACTCCCTACGGCAGGTGATCAAACGCATCATCCCAATCGCAAAATCACTCGCTACTACCAATGATTGGCTGCCACCAGTTCATCTGCGCAATTGGAAACAATTTCTGGCGCGCTATTGCCATCACATCCGGCTTCTCCAAGGACAAAAACTTCACTTTTTGCCCGATCAAAAGCTGTGGCAAGCAATGTTGACGGCAGAGAGCTTATCCAATAGTCTGCTCAAGCTGCATCGTTGGAGCATCACATTTGCTGAATTGCACTATCATTTTTTGATTTGGCTGATCCGAAAATGGCTGCCGCAACTGGATGCCGATGCCACAGTTGCTGCGTTGCATCGGGGTATCCCTGGCAATCTCACCGTGGAAATGAACATCGCACTTTGGCAATTGAGCCGTCACAACGAACAGGAACCATTACAAGGCTCAAAAAGCCCATCCAATCCGCGGCTCGCGACCGATCCCGAGTGGCAATCGTTCCTCAGGCGCTTTGGGCATCGCTCCACTAACCTCGATATTGCAACACCCACCTTTGCTGAGGGTTGGGACTCTCTTTGGCGGCTGATTCTGCAGTATCGAATAAGCCCAGATCAGTCATCTCCAGCGGTCAAACAACAAGCCTTTGAACAGCAACGCCGCACCACCGAAGAACTCGTGCTGCACCATCTCTCACAGGCGCATTGGGGCTGGCTGAAAAGCCGCTTTTTTCAAATATTGCTCAATTGGTCTCAACAATTTTTTTCACTGCGCGAAAACCAAAGGCATTATTGGCATTTTGCCCTGGCATTGAAGCGCAATATCGCACTGGAGCTTGGCCAGCGCCTCATACGGCAAGGCTGGCTGGATGAACCCGATCAGATCTTCTTCCTCACGCGTCACGAATTAATGCAAATGATTCTGCACCATCTACCATCATCGAAAACCAATATCATTGAACGGATCAAGCAACATCGGCGCTGGCAACAGGTCCATCCCCCTGCCCTGATCGATGAATCTCAGTCTGCAACTTTATCTGCCAATAAAAATCTTAAAAAATTGACAGGCATAAGCGCTGGCCCTGGCATTGCTACTGGCATCGCGAGGATTTTGACATCGCTAATCCAATTCCCCATGATCCAGCCTGGCGAAATCCTGGTGGTTCCGACCACCGATCCGGGATGGACGCCTCTATTCGGAACCATCCGAGGGCTGGTGATGGAGGTCGGGGGTATCCTCTCCCATGGGGCTATCATCGCTCGGGAATTTGGCATTCCTGCCGTCACAAGCGTCGAGCGGGCGACTGAACGGATCCCGAACGGTGCGAGAATCACTGTCGATGGCAATAATGGAGTGGTGATTATCCATGACGTTCAAAACGATTTGCAATTATCTGGACCGAATTAGCTTTTTAGGCCTTCGTATCTGGGAATTTGGATGTCGCAGCTTAGCCCAAGAATATGGCTGGTTTTTCCTATTCAAGATTGCAATCAAATATCCCGCAAAAACCTTCCGCGGATTGATGATCTACCGGCACTTCTGCCGATCTCTTGGAACCATTTCGCCCAATAAAATCTATTCAAATTGCTCGATCCAATCCATCGCCTATCAACTTCAGCGCGATCCAAAGCGGCTGTTGGTCGGGATGGGCTATTGCCAGCGCCCGATCAAAACTGACGTGCAGCCGCTCGCCTGTCCCTCGCCAAGGTTCAGCCATAATTGCTCATTCATTGAACATCCCGGCCACAATCAGCTTCTTCCAGCTTGTAAAATCTGCGATATCCAGCCCATTGCCGAAGCTGCGATTCAGTCTGGGGCAGCGGTCTATATCATGACCTCCGCAAAGGACATCGCGCGGGAAATTTTTCTCCCAACGCTGGCACATGGGAAATATCGCGCTGCCATCCTGTTCATCTGTCCCTATTCCATCCTCCCTATCGCCCTACCATTGATGATCTGTGATATCCAATTTCTCATCGTCCCTTACGCCATTGGAGACTGCCGCAACTATTCAGATTTCCTGCACGCCGATCAGGGCATCAAACCAAAACGAACCTTCCCAATGAGGCATAAGTTTGAACTGGTTCTAAATATCTTCAATGCTCCCAAAAATAAAAAATGATCCCTTGGCCTAATAATTTCGCTTGATTTGAACTCAATTTTTCTTTAATTTTGTTCACACCAAAATCGGACCTTGAATGGCAAAAACTTGGATGCTTCCAAAATAGCGATCTGCTCTTACTGGTGAAAGAATTATTAAGTAAAATATTCTGAGTCAACTTTATGCCCAATCCGAATACGATTGCGGATTTCGCAACGATGGCCTGTTTCGGACTTCACAACCTTCGCAAATATTTCACTGATTACTGATCACTGATTACTGATCACTGATTACTGATTACTGATTACTGATCACTGATCACTGATTACCGACAACCATGCTGACATCTGAATTTACTTCGAGCTCAAGGAGAACGCTGCATGGCTAACCCACAACTGGACATCAAAACCCTCGAGGGCTGGCTTTGGGAAGCCGCCTGTAAAATTCGGGGCGAGGTCGATGCCCCCAAGTACAAAGACTATATTCTGCCACTGATCTTCATCAAGCGACTTTCCGATGTGTATGACGATGAGTTCGACAAGCTGGCCAAAGAGTTGGGCGGTAAAGAGATTGCACGATCCGCCGTGATGGCCGAGCATTCGCTGGTGCGCTTTTTCATTCCCGATGCTGCCCGCTGGACCAATATCGCCAACCAGACGACCCACGTGGGACAATATCTCACCGATGCGGTGCGGGCCATTGCCAAAGAAAATCCCAAGCTGCAGGGCGTGATCGATATTGTCGATTTCAATGCCACCACCGCTGGCCAGCGAGTGATCAGCGATGACAAATTGAAGCTGCTCATCGATGTGCTGGGACGCTATCGCCTGGGCTTGCACGATGTGGAGCCCGATATTTTGGGTCGGGCGTACGAATATCTGCTGCGCAAATTCGCCGAAGGCTCGGGCCAGAGCGCTGGCGAATTCTATACCCCACGGGAGGTGGCCATCCTCATGGCCCATCTGCTCGATCCCGAGCCTGGTCAGCACATCTACGATCCCTGCTGCGGCTCGGGCGGGCTGCTGATCAAATGTTTCTTGCGGTTCAAAGAGAAATATCAGGGGCAGAACGTCCCGCCGCTGCGCTTCTATGGACAGGAAATTTTAGCCTCCACCTTTGCCATGGCCAGGATGAACACCTTCATCCACGACATGGAAGCCGAAATCACGCTGGGCGATACCATGAACCGTCCCGCCTTCACCACGCCTGCGGGCTCGCTGCGCCAATTCGATCGGGTCACTGCCAATCCCATGTGGAACCAGGACTTCAGCCAGGAGGTTTTCGAGAACGACACCTACAATCGTTTCGGCTACGGCTATCCGCCCTCCAGCAGTGCCGACTGGGGCTGGATTCAGCACATGTATGCCTCGCTGAACGATCGGGGCAAGATGGCCGTGGTGCTGGATACGGGCGCCGTGTCCCGTGGCAGCGGCAATGTCGGCAAAAATCGGGAGCGGGACATCCGCAAGGCGTTCGTTGATCACGATCTGGTGGAGGCCGTGCTGCTGTTGCCCGAAAACCTGTTCTACAACACCTCGGCGCCTGGGATTATTTTGATCATCAATAAGCACAAAAATCACCCTGGCGAAATTCTGTTGATCAACGCCTCCAAGGAGTTCAAAAAGGGCAGGCCGAAGAATTACCTGCCCGAGGAAGATATCGCCCGCATCGCTGAGCTCTATCTGCACTGGCAGGAGCAGGACGGCATCAGCAAGATCATCACCAAAGACGAGGCGGTGAAGAACGATTACAATCTAAGCCCGTCCCGCTACGTAACCCAGGACGGCGAGGACGATACCCTGCCGCTGGAGGACGCCGTGGTGCTGCTGCAGGAGGCTGAGGAAGAGCGGAAGGCAGCGGATGAGAAGTTGCGGCAGATATTGAAAAGTTTAGGGCTGAATATCGGATAGACAGGCTTAGCCCCGTCATTCATGACGGGGAGGGAGAATGAATCTACCCATGGTAAGCCGCTGAAGCGGCTGGCGGTATGGGTTTAGCGCTGGGGTTCTCCCCTGGCTGAAGCCAGGGGTGACTGGCACTGTCCAGGCTGACACGTGGCTGAAGCAAGTGGAGGCTGTTAGTTGGTCGAAGCTATCATTATCCCCGTCATTCATGACGGGGGACAGGGAGAACGAAGAACCGAGACGGCGTCAGAACCGCTTTAGCGGTTTTTGAACGCTTAGGGCGGCGGGTTGGCGCTCTCGTTTCGCCACCGTGGTAAGCCGCTGAAGCGGCTACGGTACGAGCTGGGTACGGGGGCTACCCCCTGGCTGAAGCCAGGGGTGACTGGCACCGTCCAGGGTGACACGTGGCTGAAGCAAGTGGAGGCTGTTAGTTGGCTGAAGCTATCATTATCCCCGTCATTCATGACGGGGATGGCGGAGGAAATGAAAGGAGCAATCCATGTCCCAACACTCTTACTCTCGCTGCTGGTTACATCTGATTTGGGGAACAAAAAATCGTGAAA
>JAPDPQ010000051.1 GCA_034506395.1 candidate division KSB1 bacterium
ACAACCTTGGCAAGGGTAATTCCTCTTGGTCACGGAATTGAAAGGACACAGAAATGAATTTTGTTTCTGAGACATTTCAATCCGCCAGAAGGCCATAAGCGTCAACTTAAGAGACGAATGTCATTCTGGGCGATCCGCCAACTAGCTATTAGCGTCCACATAAGATATTTTTTTCTCAGAGACCGCTGAAGCGGTCAGCAACTATGGTTAATTTGTCATAAACACCCGAATTAATTCGGGTGTTTATGACAATCAATTACCGAATGCCCTGGGTTGGCGAGCCTGGCATTGAAAATTCCCTGCTGGCATCATCGATCACCAGCACCCAATCGTTCCCCCGCATGGTCTCGCCAGGCGGATCGAACTCCATCTTCGCCTGATTTTCTTTTTCGCCTTCAAGATGAGCCTGCCCTGTGCGGGGATTGAACCACCAAATTTTGATGCGATTCGCCTTCAGCAGGCCCGTATAAATTCTCACGGCTTTGCCAGTAGGAATGTAGACCATCAGATAGCCATCGCCCGAACAGGCGGTTAAATAGCCTATTGGATCATACGGATTTTCAACGATGACCTGTTGATTGGGAATTCGGCTGAAAAATGGGCGAGATAACATCAGCTTTTTAAGATAGCCCATCTGGAAAGCCCCAGGCTCATCCAGCGCCTCGAACCATTGCTTGTGAACCGTATTGGTAAGCGGCGGAATCGGATGCTCCTTCTTGTACATCTGCCACACAGGATGGCAACCGTAGGTATGACCGCAGGTGCCAGAAAAGACCGACCAATAGGCGATCTGGCGGACATCAAAATCATCGAAATAACCCAGGGCGGCGTCCTCCCAATGATAGTTGATGGGCAGCAGCTCGTACGCTGGTTCGCTGTTCAATGTCGGTTTGGGATTCGGCAAATTCCAATCGTGATAGGCCTCGAAATACGCCCGCTCATTGTCCCGCTGTTCATGATAGGAACCCCAGGTGTGCATATCGATCCAATCATCGTGATGAAACCAGGTGGATGAGGAGCGGTAGCAGTGATAAGTCATAAACGTCTTGCTGAACGTGGCTCGATGATCAAATTGGCGGACGCCAGCGATGGCATCGGTAATGCCTTCGGCCATGGCCCGCCAGACGTCGGCACCATTCTCTCGCTCATCGGGCAGTCGATCTCCGCCTAAAATCCAGATGATATGATTGTTCCAATGTTTCAAACGATTGCCAATGAACCAGCCATAATCATAGCCCTGCTGCGGTGTCCCAATGATTCTTTCCCAAAATCGAGGGATGACATACTCCCCCCAACAAGGCAAGACGCCCATGATCAGATGCTTTTCCGCAGCTTTCTGGATAATCCATTCCACGTGATCCCAGTAATCGTATTCCTGGGTACTGGTCGGATCATGGCCAGCGGTCGTGTCCAGTTTTGTAATATCATGCCCTTTCAGCGGAAAATCGCCGTAAGCATTGGGCTGTTCCAGGCCTTCCAATTCGGGCAAGACGACGGCCTGGATCACGTTGAACCCCTTTTCAGCACGATTTTCAAGGTAGCGTTCGGCTTCTTGTCGATTCAGTCGATGAAATAGCTCCCATGCGGTATCGCCCAGCCAGAAAAAGGGCTGGCCACTTGAGGTTTGTAAAAAACGATTGTTTTTCGAGACGACAATGGGTTGAGAAAATAGCGAACCGATTTCAATTAAAACCACAAGAACTGAGCAAACTCTCATACAAGCCTTTCTTGATCTATGCTTGTTACGGGTTATTTTTTCATGTCATGCCTGTGCATACAGGCATCTCATAATTGCTTAAAATAAGGAGATTCCTGTCCGCCAGTTGGCAATTGGCGTCAACTTAAGCATGGTTCAACGATTTTCAACTCCGTTAGGAGTAGCATGTTTATAGAAAAATGTTGGATTAAGCATCTCAACTCCGTAGGAGTGGCATGTTTTCATGGGATTTTTGAAAAAATTTCCACAATCTCATCATTATCTGTATCACATTTCACCCCTAACGGGGTTCAAAATGGGTTGTGTTGTTGCTATCTACAAACATATTACCCCTACGGGGTTGTTAGGTTGACGCCAATGTCCAACTGGATCGGAATGACGGTTAAAATGTAATTTAGATAATGCTCCCCGTAAATAAATGCACGCCAGATTCTATCGCCTAAAATTTTTTTGAATGCTATCGCATGCCCTCGCTATTCCAGTTCTTTTCATTCAATAAATGAGTCTAATCTAAAAAGGTTGAATTACACAGAATTTTGTAAGAACCAGTCATTGCGATCCGCCGAAGGCGGAGAAGCAATCTCAACTGGCAGAAGGGATTGCTTCGCTCCGTTTCACTCCGCTCGCAATGACGTCGTCTCAAAATTGGTTTTTAGAATGGACTCATAAATGCAACCGCCTGTTCTGCTACCTTGAACAGTTGACCAATGGAATGGTTACAATTACTGAATGATTTCAAGAATCGCAACACAAAATGGGCTGCGAATTCTAATATCTCGTTTATAATAGAGCCAGGAGCCATCCTGAAAATGCCTGATTTCGCCAGCATAATATGATCCACTCAGCGGATCGAACCAGGTGGTTGCCACTTTTTTGCCCCGAAAGGCTGGTACATCCCCCTGGAGAGCAATCAAACCCTGCGGTAAGTAAAAGAGATAGCGCAGCGAATCATCGGTCAAGCAGTACGGGGTGAACGTAAACTGCGTTGGCTTTAATGTATTGAAATTATATTTCTGGAATAATTCAACTAAATTTTTATAGTAGCGAAAGGCTGGCTGCTGCTCCTTTGGCAAGGATGAGGGATTGTAAATGACATTATACCACGAGGTATTTTGCCAATAGTAGCAGGAATAGGTTCCAGCGAAAACGCATTCATAATTTCGATTCAGGCAAACGATGGGATCCGTATAAGCGCCATCAAAAATTGAATAGGTCGTTTTTTCATATCCTCCATGTTCGATGTTAAAAACGGGCTTGTTTGCATGTCGCTGGCTTACGTTGGACATTTCATTATAAAGATTGGGTCGCCATTCTTGAATCGAAATAAAATCCACCTTTTCGGGAAAGGCGGAACAATAGGCATAGTCGTGCACCGTAAGCAGTCGGCGATGGCCGCTCAGATGCCGCAGCCGATCGATTCTTTCTGAGATGTATTTCATGTCATTATGACCATAACCAAGTGCTTCTTTAGAAATATCCCAAATCAGGTTGGGAAAAGCCTGGTATCGTTTCACCACATAATCGAAATACAAATTGTCGGATCTGGAGTACGGCGCAGGCCAGTTCACATTTTTATTCCACACATAAATCATCAGATGCGCCATGATGCCTTGCTCGTTGAGATAAGCGATCACACGGTCGAGATGCCTAAAAAATATGACGTTCAGCGTGGAGTAATCGGGCTGCTCATTGGTGCCCCCGAAGGGAAATACCCTGGGCCTGGAAAAATTGTGTTCGGGCTTGATCTTATCCTTTTCGCCCCAATTGGCATCATAAGCATAGACATTCATAATGACTTGATTAAAGCCATTCGCCGAGATGGCCGAGATAATGCTTTTCGTTTTTGGGATGTCCCCTGGATTGTCCCAATCCAATGCAAAAAGCCAATCTAACTCGAATGCCATGAGAAAATAGGGCGTTCCATCCTCGTAAGCCAATCTTTGAGGATTCTCTTTCGCTATTATCAACGGGCCGTGGGCATTTTTCTTCGTGTTGGGCGTTACGGTCAGACGTCCAGTGAGTCCAGCCAACTGAGCCACCGAAGAATAAGTCTCGAAATTCCATCGACCTTCAATTGAGGGACAAATGCGAAGGACCCAGGTATTATTCTCATCATAAAAGGCGGGGATATCCATCGTTTTTCCGCTTTCATGAGTCAATAATGCTCCCAGACGGACATCGAATGGATTTTCGATTTCAACGGTAGCGACAATTGGAATATCCACAACCTCCCATTTTTCACAGCCATAATCTTGCGCCGCTAATATGGTGGGAAAATATATTGCTGCCAGGATACATAAAAAGAGCCTTGAGTTTTTCATTTTATGGATTCCTCAAAATCTTTACAAAGCATTTTCCTTTGCTTTGTCAGAACATCACACCGTGCTTAAAATTGAATTTTGATCTTATTGCCTGAAGAGTGCTTAACCCGCAACACGCCCCCACGAGCCAGCTTCTCCCAGGTCCAGCCCTCCGCATCGAGTTTTTCTCGCTGAGAAATGGGTTTGCTGTTGATCAGAACCGATCGGGGCTTCGTTAGCAATCGCAGAGTTTCTATCGATTGATCATCATAGGTTTGATAAAAAATTTCCAACACACCATAATCAATGGATTGAATGACCGAGGTTGATTTCAACAGATGATTTTCAGATCTTGGCGCCCATTCTGGCACGGCGGCAATCCCTTCCATGAAATGCCGAATGTAATCGCCATAGCCATCGGACCACCAGGCGCCAGGCCAGTTGGGGCCGACCGAGACATAGCCGTCTTTTTGACACATATAGGTCGCCAGATTGAAAAACCGCTCCGCCTGATCTCTGTACCACGGCTCGCCCGTCCGCTCGTACCACAAAGCACACAGCGAGGCGTAGCGAGAGGTATGGCTGCCCATAGGTTCGTAGCACCAGGTCTGCTCTCGGATCGCATCCATGCCCTCCGTGGCAAAGACCGAAGCGACCCAATGAATCAGCAATGGCACCGTGCGGTCGATGTTGGGATCGAGCTGCGGATTTTTGATGAGATATCGGGCCGTCTCCAGGGGGGTGATCTGATTGCGATTGGAGCGATCGGGATCGTTGGGAATATCTTCGAAATAGGCGTTCCAGATGAACGTTTTCATGGGGCCATTGATTGAGTAGAGCCACGACCACGCCAGATCCCGAACCCGCTGAAAAGCGGCTATTTGCTCGGATGAAAGGCCGATGCGTTCTTTGGTTCTGAGCAGTTCATCAAAGAGGCTAATCGGTCCGATCACATTGGAACAATATTCGGAGATCACCACATTGGTGCGGGCATTGACCCGAAACGGCCAGGGCGATTTTTCGGTTTTGGTGGGCGCAAAAGGAGTGGGATCGGGCCGAAGGTCACGGACATGCTTGGCCAGCGCCTCAGCGCAATGGATGGCGGCCTTCAAAAATCGCTCTTCCAGGGTCACCTGGTAAAATTTTAGATAGGCATAGCCCAATTCGCCCACTTTATCAGGCTCGATGCCGTGCAGCCCATCGCCTCGCATCCCCTCGTGTTCCCAGCGACTGGCGCCCTGGTATTCGGTGACGAAGGGGTCGGCGCTGGCAAAGGGGACATTGGGCCAGGGCCAGTTCGCTGGCGTGGTACCGTGTTGCAATTGGTAATCCAGCATGTTGCGCACAATGTCGATGTACGCCTTATCTCCCGAAAAGGGGAAATAATTCAACGCCAGCCCCTGCACGAGTCCCGCCCACAGGCAGGCGGGATTATGCATCCAGTCCTCGGGGATAAATTTCCCCTGTTCATCCTGGTAGAAGCAACAGGTGATGAAATACATGGGCAACTTGAGCGGCTCGTAGATGGGGGCATTTTTGATGAATTCAGAGGCCAATTGCGCCACTTTGACATAGCCCGCCCCAGGGATATTGGGCTGATACCAGGCCAGCAGTTTGCCCGAGGCATCTCGTTGTTTCGCATGTCCCAGAATCGAATCGGCTGTGGTTCGCTGGATGATTTGGGCGCTGAGGATCGAAGAGAAGGTAAGAAGTTCGATGAGTAAAAATAGAGTCTTTTTCATTTTCGGATCACCGATCAGAATTTTAGGATTTGAAGTTGATTCTGTCAATTGAAGTAAAATGGGTGCTCCTATATTTCAGAAGGTTGGAAAACGGTTATCTCCCTTTGCCAGTTGAAGGATTCATTGGATTTAGGTTGAATATATGAAGATTTTCGAAAAAAGTAAAGCAAAATATTTCTAAGCTATTTTGGCTTCAAATGTTATGGTCATCGTACGAACGGAAAAATCGAGTGTGGATGCTTCTGGAATAGGCAGACCAAAAATAGCTGCGGTTGAAAACTCAATTGGAAAAAGGGAATTGTGGCACGGTAATAAGCGAAGATAGGGGGGATTCAAGCGAAATGAAAATATTATTCCATAGAATTTTTATTACATGCCGTTCGATGAAGAACATTAAATTCCAGCGTCGCATGGCAAGCAACCTTGCCCTGCGACGCCATTGCCAACACCTAAAATTTGCACGAGGCGATATCTGGTTTTAAATGCAAAATGGCTTATCCCAGCTTCACTTTTCCTTTGAATACCCGATAAGCATAAATGGTATAGCCAATCACAATTGGCATGCCGACCACAGCAATGATAAACATCACCGTCAAAGTTAATTGCGTGGATGAAGCGTTGGAAATGGTTAGGCTCAGGCTGGGATCATTGCTGGCGGTGACCAGATTGGGATAGTGAATTGCGCCGACGATCCCCCACAGACCAAGAAAAGCCAAAGATGACATTAAAAATGACTGACCCTCTTTTCCCTGCTGGCTGGATCGTTTGACCAAATACCAGGCGACCAGAACCACCAAAGCAGCAATATAAGCCAGGACATTGCCCGCTACGTCCGCCTTGAAAATTAGAGCGGTGATAAAAGACAGAACGAGCAAAACGATGAACCCCACCCACAAAATATTAATTGCCTTTTTGGCATTCTGTTGAAGCTGACCCTCTGTTTTCATTGCGGCATAGGTTGCTCCCTGCATTAAGATCGCCGTCAGGCCTAACAAACCGACGACCAGCGGAAACGGCCGCAGCAAAGTGAAAAAGTTTCCTGTAAACTCCATCTTATCATCCAAAGGAATGCCGACCAGCACATTGCCCAGTGCCACTCCATAGAGCAGGGCAGGCAAGAAGCTGCCGATGACAAACGCCCACTCCCAGAACTTTTTGCGTTTCTCATCATGACTGCCAAATTCCAATGCCACCGCCCGAAAGATCAATGCGAATAGCACCAGCATCAATGCCAGATAAAATCCGCTGAATACCGTGGCATAGACATGCGGAAAGGCAGCGAATAGTGCTCCGCCGCCAGTCAGCAGCCATACCTCGTTGCCATCCCAGAACGGGCCAATCGCATTATACAACGTTCGCTTATCGGTTTCGTTTTTAGCAAGAAAAGGCAATAACGAACCGATCCCCAGATCGAATCCATCGAGAATGGAATAGCCGATCAAAAGGACGCCGATTAAAATATACCATATATTTTGAAAGAAACTGAGCGATTCCATTGTAATCCTCCCACTTATTGAATTGGATTTACTTAATTAGTTCCTAATGCAAAAATCCAAAACGAATGAAATGATGTCATTCCTGCGAATGCAGGAATCTCCTTTTAAATTGGTACTAAGGTCAAGTCAATAAGTAGATGCCTGCATGCGCAGGCATGACATTCTAGCTTTTTTTGTATTTTGCAACAGAGTCTAATTACAAGGCCAACGAGTAACTTGCTGCAAAGGAGCAATTAGCTAATAGCCTGGTGTAGCGACTTCGGCTGGTCCTTTCTTGATGATTTTTACCAACACTTTTATGAAGACAATGAACAACACCAGGTAGATCAAACCGAACATGATCAGCGAAAATAGGATTTGTCCTGCAGGTACGACAACCGAGGCCGCATCGGCTGTACGCAGCACCCGATAAACGACCCACGGTTGGCGACCGACTTCGGCCGCAATCCAGCCAAATTGATTGGCTAAGTGGGGCAGCGGAATGGCGATGAGAAGTACCCAAAGAAACCAGTTCGTAGTGAAAAGCTTGCCACGGATCAATAGAGCGGTTCCTATGACTGTGATAGCAATGAATAGAAAGCCGAGCAGGATCATAATGTGATATGAGATAAAGGGCAGAAACACAGGCGGCCTTTCATCGGGTGGAAATTCGTTTAGCCCTTTTATGGTAGCGTTGCTGTCGAAGTACATCAGAAAACTAAGAGCTTTGGGTATGCCAACGTACAGATAATTTTTTTGTTTTTCGGCATTGGGAATGCCAAACAGCGCCAAAGGGGCTCCTGATCTTGTCTCATACAGTGCTTCATAGGCGGCCAATTTTTCAGGCTGAGTGGTTCCTACTTGAATCGAATGCAGATGCCCCAGCACCAGTTCGCCAATTGAAGCGATCACCAGAATGATCATGGCAATCCTGAGCCCTAATTTGGCATGATCGACATGCCGATTCTTCAACAAGTAATAGGCGTTGACGCCAGCAATCAAAAAAGTGCCTGTAATCCACCCAGCGACGACCGTATGGACATAACGGATGACGGTGGAGTGATTCAGGGCAGCGGCGAAAAAGTCTTTCAGTACTGCACGATTTCCCTCGATTGCAAAACCCGCTGGGGTTTGCATCCAGGAGTTGGCAATGATGATCCACAAACCTGAGAGATGAGAACCAAAGAACACCAACAGCGCTGAAGTCCAATAAGCTTTTTTGGAGATCCGATTTCTACCAAACACCAGAATGCCCAAAAATACGGATTCCAGAAAGAACGCAAACACGCCCTCAGCCGCTAAAGGTGCGCCAAAGATATCGCCGACCAATCGGGAATAATTTGACCAATTGGTGCCGAAAGAAAATTCCATCACAATTCCAGAGGCCGTGCCGAGGACGAATACCAGTCCGAGCATTTTCACAAACAGGTCGGATAATTGGCGATAGCGTTCCTCGCCCTTTTTAAGATAAAGGGTCTCCAAAATCAAAATAAAGAGAGATAAACCGAAAGTTAACGGGGGAAACAGGAAGTGAAACCCAACCGTTAACGCAAACTGGAGACGGGAAAGCAGTACAGCATCCATTTTTTATTCCCTCCGCTTGGGTTAATTGGTTTTTCCCAGAGCGCTCAATCAATTGACTTTTACGATCAATTGCAGATCGAGCGGCCGAAATAGAGCCTGGGATCATTGGGAACGCCCATCGAGCTGCCAGCATGGTCCGTTCAGCTTAAAAAGAGATTTTCGATTAGATAATTGATCGCCAGCCATTTGATGTATCGCCTGGGATGAATTATTTGTATCGATTTAATGATAAATAGCAACCTGTCACTGCGAGGCGTCTTTGCCGAAGCAATCCTTTCCAGTCAAGCGGCGAAGACTCCTTCGCTCCTTTTCGTTCCGCTTCGAATGAGTTTCTATTACAAAAATCAAAAATCAATGAGATATTCTCATTCCTGTTTAATCGCTGGCGGACATGGATCTCCTTGTAAATCGATATTTACGTCAAATAAAAAAAGGGAGATGCCTGCTTGCGCAGGCATGACATTTGCGCCTATTTTTGGAATTTTGCAAAAGAAAGCAATAAAATAAACTATCATCTCGGATCCCCTTTGGTGGATGTGGAATCTGTCCACCAAACAATTTTCAAATATGGATCGAAAAGAGATTCCTCACTCCGTTCGGAATGACTATTAGCTTTTCATTAGCGAATAAACTATCAGAATGGTAAACCACTTGCAATGACATGACCGATATTTATTGTGTAGATCAAACCTTTAATTGGTTTTCGATCTTAAAATGTTTTTTGAATTCAGAATTAGCAACCAGGTCTGCCAGGGTCTTGCTCCTCAATATTTCCGAAAATGCATTCTGGGCTTTGCGCCACACGACATGAACTGGACACCAACTTCGATTTTCGCAGAATTCAGGGCCAATTAGACATTGATTGAAATAGGTTTTGCCTTCGACGGCTTCGATCACGTCAAATAGTGTGATTTGGTCGGCTGGTTGTGAGAGGACCAGGCCACCACCCATGCCTCGGGAGGAATTGATCAATCCTGCCCTGGCAAGCTGAAGCAAAATCTTTCGCAAAAAGCTCTCGGGGATATTCCAGGTATTGGCAATTTCGGCAATCGTTGTCACCCGTTGTTTATCAACGGCGGCCAAATGGAGCATGGCCCTCACCGCATATTCACCAGCTCGAGATAATTGCATGGTATTATCCAGATTAAAAGTGGTAAGAAGTCAATTATGACCATTTTTGTCCTATTACAATATAATAAAAAAGGCTAAAATTGTCAAGCTAAATTTTATTAGGGAAAAAACAACAGAGGCGGAATTAAAATGAGTCTACTCTAAAAAAGGATTGTTGGTCGAAGTCATTGCGAGCGGATCCGCCAACTGGCGCTGACACAAAGCAGTATCTTCTGACAGTGGAGATTGCCTCTTCGCCAATTGGCTTTTGGCCTTGAACTATGCGAATGAGTGGGTAAAGATCGTCATTGTGGTGTGAATCCGCCGATTGGGCACTACTCTCAACTTAGACACAAGAAATGCTAAAACAGTTAGACGGTGATTGAAAGCGATACGAGTTTGTCAGTAATTCCCAAATGGATTCAGGAATTAGTGACAAATTAACGCTAGTAGCTGACCGATTCATCGGTCGGTGAAAACAAAATATCCTATTCGGACGCTAATAGCCAGTTAGCCGATCGATCAAAATAACATTCCCTTTTTACTGTTAATGCGCCCACAACGTGGGTTTCGAGAAACTAGGTTTTAGAGCAAATTCAAGAAAAGTTTTTTATTTTCTTCTTAACCGTCTTATTGCACGCAGCAAAATTATGATTCCGATCACTTCCCCAATAAACAACAATTCCCAATGATAAACCGAAGGAGCTTCAAGGCGCAAAACCTTCGGTGCCTCCAGAATAAATGAAATAAAAATGACTGCTGGAGCTATTACCAGTACTTGCCATTCTTTTCTGGTCAACTTGAATTCGAACCCTTTGCTCTCAAAATTTAATACGACGATCGCCCCAGCAATTAATGATAGGGAAACGAGGATAGGAGCGATCACGGGGCCTGTCCAGGGCACAGGGATAAGAAATAGCAGGTCCCAAGTGAATAATGACTCAGGCCAGTTCAGAAAAATCTTCAACCAGATGTAGTACCAGATATCCCAAACGCCAAAACTGAACATAAAGTATGCTAACCGAGTCCATGCATTTTTACCAGTCAGAAAAGCAATAGCAAGCAGCATGAAAATCGTTGCGGCCTCTCGACCCAACTCAATGATGGCCATAGGAACAGGGATGAACTGAATTGGGAAATTAAAGCCATCAGGATAGTAGAGCTCCCGAAGATAAACGACCACTGCAGACTCCAAATAGGCCATGCATATGCCGAAAAATAAGACCCAAGCTAACTTAGAATAAAGCCATTTTGCATTTTTGCCTATCATGGTGTAATCCTTTATTTCAATACCACTAATTTTTTCACTTCGGTTTTTTCTCGTTGTTGCAATCTCGTATAATAAACGCCAGAAGTGAGCAGCGAAGCATCTAACTCGACTTTATGATACCCAGCGGGCATTTCTCCATTCACCAGCGTTGTTACCCGTTCGCCCAGCGTGTTATAGATTTCCAGCCTGGTGAAATCATCCACGGGTAACGAGAAGGCGATTGAGGTTTTCGGATTAAAGGGATTGGGATAATTGGGATATAGTTTGAAATCGAACGGCTGGCCTGTCTTGTCCTTTTGAATGGATGTCGGCATCTGGATGATGACAGTGACATCGCCAGCATCCGTCGGTTTGGATTCGAGCCCTCGGTCGTCGTAAGCTTTGGCGGTGATGAGCTGTCGGCCCAGCGGAATTTTATAGCGGGACAAATCCCACTCAAAGGCAAAATTATTGGCTTTGTCCGAACTCTCACCGATGAAATGCCAATCGTAATAATACTCGACCCATCGCACATCGGGGGAGGCGGTGACAGTGAGAACCACCGTGGTGTCCTTCTTGAAAACTTGGTTTTCCACCAGATTCAGCGCCACGGTTGGGCGGGTATTGGGTGTATAAGCGCCGCTGTGCTGGCTGCATAAATAGCCATAAGCGAAAATCGCCAGCACCTGGGTCTGGTGGATGGTGAACTCGCTGCCCGCAATGCTGTTGCGGTTCGGAAATCTGGCTTCGGCATCAGGGAAGTTGGCTATTTCTGGAAAAGCCGTCGAGCGGGAAAAATCTTCATCGCCAACCCATGACCAGCCCGACCCATTAAACCAATCCCCAGTTCGATGCATTTCATAAATTACATAACCAGGAAACGGGGGATTGGTGTAAACCTTGCTGTTGTAATCGATCAGATACCAGGCATCTGGAACGAACGGCTGTGGTTCTGGATTCTCGCCCAGACCGCTGATCTTGACCAGATCCATTTGATTGCCACCGAGACAATAATCACAAGTGGTGTAACAGGCATTGAGGTATTTTCGGTCTTTGGTGAATTCATACGCCACGGCTGCCAAAAAAGTATGCGGCGTGCTGAAGGTGCCGAGCATGAACAAAATATCTTTATCCAGTCCGTAGCGGAACCCCCGCTCGTTGGCAGTGACAACGGTTTCAGAAGTCGCCTGATTCACCAGATCGACCATGCATTGCCATTTCAAGTTCAAATCCAGGCCAGGATGGTTGTCGGGGATCCTGCCGAAAATGGTGGCGGCGTAATGCCAGGGCTTGAGCTCGAACCACAGCCTGGACTTCCACTCGTTATCTTTACTTTTGCAGGTGCGAAAATCATCCTGATACTGTCGCTCGCCAGTGTAGCGATAGAGCGCCGCAGCCGCCTCCATGCGAGCCCGATTCACTTCGGCATTCGAGTCCTGGTTCTGGCGATGGGCCCAATCGTAAGAATTTTTAGCTTCATTGATCCAGTCAGGGCTTTGGGGATGAGTACCTTGTTGAAATTTATCCAGGCAAATGGCCAGATAGGCGGCGCAGGCAGCATAACGGTAGGCCATCATCACCGAGTCAGCACCTTTCAACGCCAGCACCCGCTTATCCTCCCAGGAAGGCGTTCCCGACTCAGCCCCAGCTTCGACACCGACATAGCCTGGTATCCCGCCAGTGGAATAGCCCTGGGCGATGAGGGTGTCCTTGACTAAACGATAAAATTTGATCAGCCACATCGCCTCATCGAGAATATCGGGAATGCCGTTCTCGCCTTCATTGATCCAGGGCCCGTTATTGGCCTTCTTGTATTTGGGACTCACATCGCCGTCGCCGAAATTTTCTGGCTTCAAATCGTACAGCGCCAGCAAGGTCATCGGCACCCGATAATGGATCGGGTAGCCGTCCCAGTCACCCGCATCATGATACCAGCCAGTAATGCCACGGACATCGCCAGCAGCGTCATTGGGATTGAAATCCCCTTCGCCTGCGAGGTTGGGAAAATATTTCATCACCGTCCCATCATCGGGGTGATGATCCCGAGGATAGTTCAAGCCTGGTTCGATCTCCTGAATAATGCCCTGGCGCTGAGTGAACAACGCACGGGAGGTGTAATAATAGGGCTCCCGATAAACATCCTCGCCGATCTCAAATGGGTAAGAGCAGCCCAAGCGCTCGACCACCACTCGATATTCGCCTGGAACGCTGAAATCCGAGAAATCGCACTGCCACACATCGGCACGGGTCATGTTTTTATCCGTGAAATCGCTGCCTGTGCGATTGAAATCCCGATCATTTCGATCCCGCTGCTTTGAGATGTTGCCAGAAAACATTACCGAATCATCCGAGGTGCGCACGATATGAAATCGGGTCGTGGCGTAATCATTCAGATTCAATGCGCCGTTTACATGGATCGGACTATTGAACGAGCCCATGAAATGAGAAATATAGGCGTACTTCGGGGCGTCTGGCACAAAGCCGATTTGATTGACATGCACGGCTGGGGAGCGAAGCGATTTTTCATCGTAAGTCAAGGTATAATCATTTACATTGGAAGCCAGATCGTTGAGTTTGACCACATACGTTTTGCCCCGCTGCATGGCGAAAGGCAGCTCGATGTAAATCCAATGATGCAGGATCGCCTTCGGCTCGGCTGGCTCATAGATATTGTTGAAATCGACACCTTTGGATTTCCGACCGATATAGATGGGCGTTTGTGGCTGGCGGTAATTTTCATCATCGGGACTGGTAATTGAATAATTGGCCAGCGCCATCGCCTGGCTCAGGTTCAATCGGTCATAATAAATTTTATTGCCATTATATCGATCCTGGTGAATGCCGAAATAGTCGATATGCCCCTCATCGAAGTGGAGGACCAGGATTTTGTCGGTGAGCGGAAGAATGCGAATCAGATCGGCTGATTGGAGAGAAGCAGTGAAAGAAATCAGAAATACCATCGAAAGGAGCTCAATGAAAAGGCTTCGTTTTTTCATATTAGCACCTCCCATAAAAAGTCTGTAGATTTTTTTAAGGTGAAGATTTTATAAGCACTCCAAACGAATTTGTCCGCCGATTTGGGGATGGATGAGTGAAGAATCTTTATGTTGCAAAAAATGAATTAATCCATTAAATTCCTTCCCGCCAACTAATCATAGGTGCCAACCCAAACTAAAACGGGAGGAGGCCCTGTCATTCTGAGGAGTGAAACGACGAAGAATCCTTTAAATTTAAGCGGATCTACTTCCGATAGCTCAAGAAATTTTTCGCTCCCTTCGGTCGCTCAGAATGACATTGCGCTCTTAAGTTAACACCAATTGCCAACCAGCTGATCGGAATGACAAGGTACCCTCTTTTGCAAAAATCAAAAGAGAAGTTTATTTGAAAGGATTTTTCGATAAGCCTCATTAAAATGAAGCTACCCCGATAAAAGAATTCGGCTCAATTCGGAAAATTGATAAACCAAGGTCTTATCAGCCAGGTTTATTAACGATACCCATTCTCCATCAAAGCGATCATCCCCAGCAAAGCGCCCCAATGATAAAAATGATCACTATTGACACCTGGATCGCCGCCTGTCTCGGCATGATAATTTTCTCTCACATAACTTTTTTCTTGCCACTGTTTCAGCAGCAGGGCATTGGATTTTTCCGCCAGATCTTTTCGGGCCTGGGGCAGATCATAATTTCGCAATCCCCAATAGACCAAAAAATTCATCGGCGCCCAGATGCTGCCGCGCCAATAATCTCGCCCAGTGTAAGCTGGATCATTGCGAGCAATCGATGGGAGCACCCACTCACCCCAGAACTCTTTCGGGTTATAAAAATGCTCGTTGATCATTCGCTCTGCCTGTTCCTGCGTGGCTGCTTTTCCGATCAGAGCGTAAAAGTTGGTGGGCGAAATGCGTCGGCTCAGCTCGCCCGTATCCAGTCGCTTGTTCAAGAATAATCCGAAATCATCATCCCATAGGGTCTGTAATTTGGCCCGATATTTTTCTTCCCGAGCTTTCAGTTCCGTGGCTTCTTTTTCTCTCCCAAGAATGCTGGCGATTTTGCCCAATGCCTCGCAATCGCCAATATAAAGGCCCATCAATCCCACATCCGCCTGTTGCAAGAGATGGGTGGTGGTATCGAACGGCACATCATCGAACATGGGGCTGTTATCCAGCCCAGACTCGTAGGCCGCAGCTTGAAACTCATTCTGCACCATTTCCCGAGGGTCGTTCCGAATCGGCTTGAATGGATTTGAGCCCCAGCAGAGATAGCCGTCATGGTCTCGATTTTTTTCCCACCAGCGATTCCAGGTCAGCAATCGATCGAACACTTCTTCGAGAAACCATTTTTCTGGGAATTTTTTATAGATTTCCAGCACCATCATCGACCCCACTGGCGGTTGGGAACGGTCTCGACTTTTTAGATTGCGGGGAGCAGAAAAATTCGGCACAAAGCCCAGTTCATCGATTTCGCGGCACATCTGGATCGCTTCATTGAAGGCCCGCTCTTTGCTCTGAAGGGTATACATGAACGATGCGAAAAAATTATCCCAGCAGAACAGCACATAGCCGCCTTCCTGGCCATCGCCCCAGCCATAAGCCCAGGGCCGAGAGACCGGTGTAATCGCCCGATTTTTCTCCGGGTCATAGACCACCAGCCAATTGAGCGCATTGTGCATGGCGTTCCAGGTCTCACTCAGTTCGCCATATCTGGATTTTTCTTGATGATACTTCTGTTCTGATTGCCGAATCTCTTGCATGATTTCAGCAAGCTCCACATTGACTTTGGTAGAAAAAGCAATTGGGGCGTTCAACGGTTGCTGCAAATTGTCGTTCGTCGGAGCAACGGATCGTGCAACAATTGTTTTTCTGCCCAGGTTGACCAGAATCCGATCTTGCTCTTGAGTGATCTCGCCAGGTCGATGATAAAGCATCTCGGCTGTCAATGTGATGTACCCTGGATTTTTGCAGGTAGCATCAGGCGTGATCAGCCATGTCAGATCATCCCCTTTGGCGACGCTCTGGATTCGCATTCCGAAATCCCGCCAATACAGCAGAAAATCGGTGTACGAGCCATCGGTTGTATGGGCCAGTGGGCGTACATATTCGGCACCTTTTACTGTATTGCCAGTAAAGGCATATCGGAGGGTATCGCCGCTGAGCGTATCTTTTAGCTGAAGGGTGAGTGCCAGACCTTCGGGCAATAGCACCTGGGTGAGGATGCTGCGATTATCCCAGGTGTTCCAACCCTTTAAAATTGCACGATTCAATTGGTCGTAGTTCGATCTTTTGTCTGAAGTACAACCATAAAGCAGCAAGAAACCCGCGATGATGATTAAAAGTTCTTCTCTCATGATATGTCTCTCAATTTCGTTTAGCACCTTTGACCGCTGCGTTTTGGAATTCATTTATTAACCGTTCAAAGACGGCAGATTAAAAAATCGGTGGCACGCTGGGCCTTATTTTAATAGGAGCATTCGTTTCTTCGCTTCATAATCACCGACTTTCATTCGGCAAACATAAGCGCCACTGGCAATCGGTTTGTTGGCTGTATCCCAGAGAATCTGATAATCGCCTGGAATCTGATGCGCCGAAATCAGATTATCCACCCGTTGCCCGATAGTATTGTACACATCGATAGACACGAATCCAGGTTGCGCTAAAAAGTAATGGATCATGGTGGCAGTATTAAATGGATTTGGGTAGTTGTCGAACAAATGATGGTTTTTTAAATTCAATCCCGAACTTTTTTCCACAGGTGTGGTGGTATTTTCGAGTACCACATACATGGCAGTAGCTGGCAACTCGATCTTTACATGCTCGCCTTCGTCGACAATGTCAATGGTAGATTTGGCATAACCCGCGGCATCGAGCAACCGCGCCAGGTTCAATCCCTTGTTTTTTATTTTAACAGTCACTTGAGTATTGGCACATTTCCAGGGCATTTTGCCAGTATTTTCGATTTTAAAACCCGAAACCATTGTTCCATTCAGATCGAAACTCGTCGCCACTTCCGCCCAGCCAGTCGGTCGGTAAACCGTGCCAATCTGAATCAGGATTTTGGATGATTCACTAATCGGTTTGTCATCCATCGCCACGACATTGACCACCGCATAATCGTTGCTGGACTCAATAATGACATCGTTCAGATCGAAAGATTGCTTACTTTTGACAAAGCCACACACACCTTTGGCCGAAGGAGCGTTCAAAACGCAAATCCCATTTTTGTAATCCCATTCAATCTGGCCATTGCTGGCTTTAATAATTTTTTTATGATAATCAATGTCGGCCTCGATCGCTGGCGAAACCACCGAACCCGAAGCTACGGTGTCATAAACGACCTCGATTCTGCCAGTGAGGTGCGCCAGCGGCGAAACGGGCGTATCTTTGGCTGGGTTGATGTTGCTGTAATTGTCGCGATTGGGATCGAAACTGTTTTCCTCGCTGATCAGCGGCATTTGGCGGGCAAAAATTGATGTTGGTGTGCGTACCTCATGAACCATGGTTTTCCCTTCGCTGATGAGCCCTTTTCTGAAGATCAGCGCATTGGCCGGAAACATCGCCAATTGGCCCGGAGTTGAGATGGTCCAGCGGTGCATCGGATGCTGGCCGCCAGGCAGATTGGCCCAGGTGAAATAAGGATTGGGATCGTAAGCGGGCGATGTCGGCGAAAACCAGTAATAGGAATCCACGCCAGTTAAGGACATAAACGCCGCAACCAGGAACGGACCCTCTGCCTGATATTTATGCGGAAGATTCCAGCCACTCTCGGTAACCAGCGTCGGATGGCCGACCACCTGTTTGATATTGACCGGTAGCTGGTGCGGTCGAAAAAGCACTGATTTTCCTTCATAGCAATCGCCCGGATCGATTCGCCAGCCCGCATTGGGCCCAACATGGCCAGGATCATAATAGCGGTTGATGGCAATAATCTCGCAGGATGTGTTGGTATATCTTTCGGCATCGAACAGCAGCGTGGCATCGGCCGTTTTCCAATTATTGGCATAGATCAGTTGTTTGCACCCCAACGAACGGTAGTAGTCGTGTATTTCTGCATAAAACTTCCTTTGGGTTTCAGCCAGGAACTGAATTTGGTCGGTCAGGCGTTTGGCTTTGCCCCCAGATTGCGGCTGGGTGGCATCCCAGATGTGGTATAATCCCAGTTCCTCTGCAGCCCAATTGTCCTTGCTTTCGGCTGCATTTGACCACGCCGCTTTTACGGCCGAAGCCGATCCATATTTCGCTACGGCCCATTGATAAAACTTCTTTCGGACAATCGGCATAAAGTCTTCTTTCATCATGGATACTGTCCACCAGAACAGCCCGTCTTCGTTCATCACCGCGATCACGCCAACTGCCGGATCATCCTTTAGCGCCACTCCCGTGTAAGGATTTTTTTCGGTATAAAGATAATTCACCCAGTTTTTATAGGCATTTTTCAGCGTGTCGCTGAAATAGATCACCCCCCACAGATCATCGTTTCCAGTGTAGCCAGGAATGCCCCAGCCACTCAATTTGGGCTCGCCCATGTGGCCAAAGTGCGGCCAGAATGGTGAGATGGTCGAATAGATGCCCTCTTTTTTCATGGCAGCCACCATGCGCCAGATGCCATTTACATCATCTTTGTCAATATCGTTGATATTGGCCCCGGTTGGATTGATGCTGCCGTGATACCGGATCATATTCACCCCCATTTTTGCCAGGAACCGAGCAAATCTGGCCAGCTCCGCATCGCTCATCCGTCTCGTTTCCTCACCGCCATTGATGCTCCAGAAGCGGATGGGCGTTCCGTTTTCTGTTTGGAAGGAATTTCCATCGGGCGAAAGTTGGACGAAACCGTTTTCACCAGCGATATTCTCATTGAGATAGCGCAAATCGAGCAGCGCATCGTTGGTGAAATTGTCGCCTGGATATGAAAAGCTCCAGCCATCTTCAGGCTGCTGAGCATTGAGTCTAAAAACTGAAATCATCAGTACTGCGGCGATCAATAATCTGTTCATTGTGTTAATCCTTTTTATTCGTTGAACACCTTACCGGCAATCCCTAACCATGGAGGTGGCGGCTCATTTTTATGAGAAATGTAAATGAGTGCACTCTCATGGGGTTCGAGATGGATATGAAGCTGCTCCAACTCAGCCATTGGCTTACTCTGAAACGGCAGCCAGCGGAAACAGAAGCCTTTCTCCATCCCAGCGATTGCTTGTAAGGCATAATTTCGCTCCAATTTTCGCTCGGTCGGATTGACGAACAAAATAGCTTTGCTATTCATTTCGATATAGTCCCTGACGGCAATCAGCATCGAATCCTGATTTGCCCAGAGCGGCAGCCGTGCAGAATGGTGGCTATCGCCTGGCTTGAGAAACCGCCACATTCGCAGGGCTTCGTCGATCAGCGTATGAAAGCGGCAGGAAGTGGTCAAAGTCCCACCGAGAAAACCATCCCACAAGGCAATGGTTTGCCTTTCCCGTCCCGAAAGCGAAAGGGAATGATCTCTCAAATACAGCACATCCGGATCGTTCTGCCATAAGATATTATTAAAAAATTGCCCTGCATACATCTCGCGGAACATATTACCGGTGCTGACATCCGACCATTCCGTCCCTACATCATTGCTAAGCCGCATGGCATCGGCATAACCGATCATTGGCTGATAGGGCGCGATGCACCCCAACCAGTAGCTCTCCTCGCCGATCTCCTCGCGGATCATGTTCAATACCTCAACGAAATATTGGATCGAAGTTTTGCCCGGGCGATACCGAAGCACCTTTTTCGAATCGCGCACGCCCCAGTCCATGAAATCGGTCTTGTAGCTGGTGATGCCCATGCCACGAAATGTGTTGAATACGCGTCGCAAGTAAGCCAACGCCTCAGGATGACTGGAATCCAGCACGTAAACATCCTCATCTTCCTGATCCCATTCCATGATCGGCTTACCAGTTAGGTCTCGTAATAACCAATCGGGATGTTCTTTGAAGATCGTGCTGTTGGAGCTTACCATGAAAGGGGCGATCCAGATACCTGCCTCATAGCCATGCGCTTTGATTTTTTTGACAACGGCTTCCATCCCTGAAGGGTATCGGTCATTGGTCATCAGCCAATCGCCGTACCAGCAGTAGCCATCATCGATTTGAATGGCCTGAATTGCTGGTTTTTGATTCATTTTTTCAATTTCATCCAGCATTTCAAATAGGATTTGCTCGGAAAATTTTTTATTGAATTCATACCACGAGCAGAAGTAATAGCGAGGTGGGATATTCAATTTGACATGATTGAATGCAGCCAGCTTTTTTGCCTGAAGCTCAAAAGTGGCGTAGGGATTATCGCCAGTTTGAATATAAATCGTTGGCAGAACCAGTCGCTTATCCGGCAGACCGATTTCTTCTGTCGCAAAACCGGATTCGAAAAATATCTGATCCGTGTCCAGGTGTCGATCGATCAATCCAAAACGGTACTGGCGATTGTAGATCGTGCAACGGTGCAGATAATTTTTATGGTCAAAGGCGGAGATGACCAGCGTGGCATCATTCTTGGACATCAGGCCGGTGAACAAATAGCTATCGTAAGACCAAACGTTCTCTTTGAGTTCATCGGCAAAAGGGAGTTGTTGGATTGGCTTCGGGAGTGGCCTAACCCCACTGGGGCCAGCGAAACCAAATCCTTGACGATAAAACCGATTCGCCCCCACTACTTCGGCTGATGCCAGAGGATGGATAACCTCCGGTGCAGTTGCCCAGCCTTCGAGCGTGGCATTAATTGCGAACACCTCATTCTGCTTTTCTAATTTTAAAATGAGCTTGCCGCTGGTCAGTCGATATTCAATTTGACCCCCATTCCGGATTCGATGAATTTTGATTGACATGGGTCGGATCAACTGACCATTGATTGCAGGAAAACAGTTCTTCAGCACCAGTCCATAATAGGCCAGATCAAACGTTCCAGATGGATAGATGGTCCAGCCATCTTGTTGATCGCTGTCCTGGCAATTTAACAAATTCGGGAAGCCAGTTCCCACAATGAAAATGATTACAACCCCGATCGCCGCTGATTTAAATTTCATGGTTTACCCAATTTGACTTCCACATTATTGTTCGCTTGCAGCTTTTCGGCTGGCAGAAAATTCCCCGCAATCCGCTCGCCGTTCAACCACAATTCTTTCACCCCTTTCTGAACGCCAGCATGATTGTCTACTTTTATCTCAAGCTTCTTCCCTCTGAACATCCGCTGGACCTCAAATGCCTGCCAGTGGGATGGAATGCATGGATCGATCCGCAGGCCATCGTATTCGGGACGAATGCCGAGAATATACTGGCAGATGGCATGATAGGTCCAGGACGCCGAGCCAGAGAGCCACGGGATGCGCGAAGCTCCGTATTTTGGGCTGAATTGCGCATGGGTCAATTGCGACAATACGTAAGGTTCGATCTCGCGGATTTCAGCCTTGTCATTATAAGCTGCTGGCAGATAAGCCCGCAGATACTGGTAGGCGCGATCCCCGTGGCCGAGGATCGTTTCCGCCATAATCGCCCAACCCTGGGTATGAATAAAAATCCCGCCATTTTCCTTCAACCCAGGATTCATCAATTGGGCGCGGACGACATGAAAATCGGAATGGGTGTAGGGAGGATCGCACAGCCGAATGCCATATTCGGTCACCAACCGTTCATTGACCTGGTTCATTGCCAGTTCCGCTTGTTTGGGCGTGGCCGCGCCGCTGATAATCGCCCAGCTCTGGGGATTGAGATAGATCTGTCCCTCGTCGTTTTCTCTCGATCCGAATTTCAATCCATCGGCGCGATAGCCCCGCAAAAACCATTCGCCGTCCCAGGCATGTTTTTGGATATTTTCATCCAATGTGGCCAATAGATTTTCGGCCCAACGTTTTTCTGATTGTTCATCGAGCAATTGGGCAACCTCGATGTACACCGTCAACGCCAGCCGAAGCTGCATGGCGACAAAGGCCGATTCGCCATCTCGGCCAAAGCGAAGGCAATCGTTCCAATCCGCCGCCAGACCGCACGGCAAGCCATGTTTGCCGCTTCGGGTGACGGAAAATTCAATAGCTCGTTTCAAATGACCAAGCACCGTATCTTCGCCGCGGTCTGCATAAGGAAGCACTTTTTTATAGAAATCAATATCGCCAGTCTCTTTGACATAAGTGGGAACTGCGTTGAATAACCACAAGCAATCATCAGAACGATAGGCGTGTTCTGGTGGGGCTTTTTCTTTTCCTGGCTGATGCGACGTCGGCAACACTACTGGCATGGCGCCCCCAGTGGAAACCTGGCCAGTAATCATCAATTCCAATATCTCGCGCACCTGTTCTGGAATGAGTTGCGTCACGCCGACCAGATCCTGCACCGTATCCCGATAGCCCAGCCCGTCGCGGTCAATGCCCGAATAGATCAGGCTGACGGCTCGCGACCAGGTGAACGTGATCAGATTATTGTAGGCGCCCCATACATTAATGGTGCTGTTCAGTTGCGGATCTGGCGTATACACCATGAAGGCAGCTAACTTTTCGTGCCAATGCGCTTTTACCGCCTCGAGTTCGCGTTCAGCTTGCGATAGATCGCGGTAAGCCCGAACCGCATTCCGGCCTGCTTCGTCTGCCTTGCCCACTCCCACGATGACCAGAAATTCCTTGGTCTCGCCAGGTTTCAGCTCAAATC
>JAPDPQ010000052.1 GCA_034506395.1 candidate division KSB1 bacterium
AGGTTCCGATCAGATGGTGGGAGGGAGCCATTGCAGAATGAATTTAACAGGAAAAAGCGAAAAAGGCAAGTGGGTTTTGAGCGTTCCTAAACCTGGGAGGTTTAGGAACGCTGCCTAAAAATTTCTTACCATGCTGGCTGCATTCCTCCCTTATCATCTTGCCAATAAGGGGTATAGGTGAGTGCGACGAGGGAGACGGATATATCGCTCTTTTTGGGCCGGAGCACAAAGCGTTCTAAATTCTCGGTCATCGGATCGATGCTCGATTTCACCTGCTCGATCTCAGCGGCCAATTGTTCTTCCAATTCGGCAAGCTGCTGTTGTAAAACTTGCAGGTTTTCCTCTGCCCGTTTGACATCCTTTGCCTCCTTCATGGCGCGGCTGGCGCCTCGAGCAGCAGTTGTCGCCCTGCCGATAGTGGAACTACTTACCGCCTTGCGACCTAACACGGCACCGAGCAGCGTGGTGCCCAAAGAGATGGCTGTTTGAAGCTTTTGTTGCTTGGCTTGTTCGGCCTCGCGCTCCAGCGCATCCTCAGCCCGTCGAATGCGCTCCTGCAAGCTGGTCATTCGCGATGCATATTTCTGCCGCAATTTCTCAACCAGCTCATCGCGCTTTTCGCGCGCGACCAATTGCAATCGGATTCGAAAGTCCCGCTCCGATTCCCCTGGTTTTGAGATCACTTGCAACGAGGGACTTTTCAGTAGTTCCAAGCTTTGCTTTCGGAACAACCAGTCATTAAACGCCTTGCTCCAGTCAAGATAGTTTTGCTTCCGCGCTGCTTCTAGGGGCAGTTGGCCATATCGAGCTTTCTCGTCCTGAGCCACTTTGAGCAGGTCAGATTCAGCAATTGCGGCCTCGATCGCATCATCCCAATTGATGAGGCCAGGCTGCTCCGAAAAGCTCGCCAGTAGGGACAATGAAGACTCCGTGGCGATGTTCAATTTGGTATCTGAAAAGAAGACCTTGCCGATGCCTAACAGCATGGGTTCATAGAGCAACGTCGCCCCGGCAGGTTGAACTTTCCGAATCGGCAGATAATATTGTACAATCTCTGGGGGTAATGATGGTCGTAGCGCAGCAGCCTCTGGGCGGGCCGATTTGGCAGTTGCTGGCGTAGATGGCGCTCCTGCTGCCGCACTGATGGCAGCTTTCTTCGGGTCCATCAATTGCTTGATCTGGGTCCGCGTTAACGGTCCTCGCAGATAAGACATGACCCAACGAGTCTCGAAAATGACTGGTTCATCCTCGTTGACATTGTTCATTAGAAAAATGCGTTTCCCCAGTCCAGCTAAGATTTGCTCCATTTTTTTTCGATTGAATTTGCCGCCACTGGCACTAGCCCCTTCCAGACCATCGAGCACCCGTTGTTTATCTCGATCAGTTTGGAGCCGGCCGATGAACCAGGTGCCAGTGTTGGATAACCCCTTGTAATCCAGATCGACTGGGTTTTGAGTGGCTAAGACAATTCCGAGACCGAACGCGCGAGCTTGTTTCAGCAGGGTCATGAGCGGCGCTTTAGCCGGGGGATTGGCGACTGGCGGGAAATAGCCAAAAATTTCATCCATATAAAAGATCGAGCGCAGGCTGGTTGTGCCGGATTGGGTACGCATCCAGCCCAACAATTGGGTTAGCAACAGGGAGACGAAGAACATGCGTTCGGCATCATTGAGATGGGCAATGGAGAAGATGGACATCCGTGGCTTCCCGTCGCTGGTATAGAGTATGCGGTCAATGTCCAGCGGCTCGCCCTCCAACCACACGCTGAATCCCGGAGCAGCTAACAGGTTATTGAGCTTCATCGCCAGGGCAAAGCGATCCTTAGATGGGAAGAACGATTCGATATCGAATACACCGATTTTGGTCATTGGAGGTGTCTGGATGGCATGGATCAGACCAGCCAAATCCAAGTCCTGGCCTTTTTGCCAGGTGGAATCGAGGATATTGGACAATAAAATGTGCTCACGGCTCTGCAGGGGGTCTGCCTCAATGCCCATGAGATTGAGCAGACTGGTCACTGTTGTATTGATGCGCTCTCTCAATAGATCGCTATCCTCCATAATAACCTGGGGCGGTGCAGCGAACGATTTGAGGATGGAGACAGGAATGCCAGCATTGCTGCCTGGCGTGTAAATGGTGAAATCCGCAGCCTCTCGCAGGCGTTTGATGCGGCTGCTATCCTGCCCCCAATCGGCAAGTCCTTTTTTCCAGAGATTGGCCTGTTGCGCTGCATATTCCTCAAGCGAGACCCCTTTCTTCTGCGCGTCTTCCGCGTTGACCCATGGCAGAAAATCTTTTGGCTCCAGCTCAGGGAAAGTCAATAGTAGATTGGGCAAATCACCTTTGGGATCGACGATAATGGCTGGTATGCCATCGATGGCGGCTTCTTCCAAAAGCCCAATACATAAACCCGTTTTTCCGCTTCCCGTCATGCCAACGCATACAGCATGGGTTACCAAGTCCTTGGAGTTATAAAGCAGCAATTCTTCCCGAGCTTGCTTTTTCTCTAAATCATATTCACGTCCGAGATAAAAAACGCCCAATTTTTCGAAATCTTGCATAGGAGTTTCTCCTTTTGCTGTTGCCGTTGATCGATTTAAAATTTAAAGTTCTGAGCTGACTTAAAAATAAAAAAAATGGTAAAAATGTCAAGAGAAATGTTCAGGATATGCCAATGATCGAAAAAATTATTTTGCCAAAAGTCTCTGTTCCGGCCCATCTATTTTTCAGTTGGAAAAATTAAATATTGACTTTTTATAATAATATCATTATCTTTAGTTGTAAAAAAATTAACATCTATTCTGATTCGATAACGAAGCCAAGGAGGCACCATATGGCGAGCTACAAAATTACGGAAATTGAGGGCATCGGAGATGTTTATGCAAAGAAACTGGAACCTCTGGGGATCAAAACCGTTGCCGATTTATTAGAGAAAGGCGCTAGTCGCAAGGGCCGGAAAGAATTGGCTGAGGCAACAGGGATCGATGAATCGCTGATTCTCAAATGGGTGAATGCTGCGGATCTATTTCGGGTTAGGGGCATTGGTAGCGAATATTCACAATTGCTCGAAAAAGCTGGTGTTGATACTGTGAAGGAGCTGAAAAATCGCAAAGCAGAAAACCTGCATGCAACCTTAGTTGAAATCAACGAGAAGCATAAACTTGTGCGTCAACTCCCCGGGCTGAGCCAGGTCCAAGCCTGGATCGAAGCTGCCAAAGAGTTGGAGCCGATGGTGACGCATTAAGTAATCATCGATCCAGATGCTGGTCATTTTAGTTGACTGCTCCAAGGCATTGCATGTGAAACATCCTAACAGCTTTGGTGAATGGACAATGGGTGGTAACTGCATCAGCAATCGAAAATCAGTAAATTAGTGGCGAAATCATCCACCAAATGCGGCAGAGTGGTGATATTCACGAAAGTTCAATTCACTTTTAGAGCTCTGCAAAATGAATTCCTATCGAACAAGGTTGTGGTGCCTGCAAATGCAGGCATCTATTTACAGCTTTATCCAATGAGACCCCTGTATCCTCAGGAGTGAAAATTTACTGTTCAGAATTTGTTCATTTTGCAGAAGTCTTTTTAGCAGAAGGAGACTGAAAAAATGGGAATGTTCGATTTCTTAAAAGGGGTTGGTGCTAGCATATTTGGGCGCGGCAGAAACGAAGCTGAGGAAATTGAAAATCTGCTCAAGACCGAACTGGGCGACAAAATTAAGAACCTCAAGGTCGAGTACAAGGATGAGGTTGTCACACTTTACGGTCAATGCGACTCACACGCCACCAAGGAGAAGGCGATTTTATTAGCGGGAAACATCAAAGGCGTAGCAAAGGTAAATGACGACTATTTTACCGCTCCAAAACCGGAGGAGGAGACAGAATTCTACACGGTGAAAAAAGGGGACACGCTATCCAAAATCGCCAAGGCCTACTACGGCAACGCTATGAAGTACCCGGTCATTTTTGAGGCCAATCGCGAAGTTATCAAGGACCCGAACCTGATTTATCCTGGACAAGTACTTCGGATTCCCAAGCTTCCCAAGTGATTCAGACTTGGAGGGGAGGATTTTTAGTAATTCGCGTGGGGAAGCGCTTAGATATCGAACTGTCCATCGGCGCTTCCCTCGCGAAACGCTGGAAAGGATTGAAGGCTTCAAGCCCTCATCCATAAATTGGACGGGATGAATTTAATAATCATAAGCAGAACGGTTCAAACAATTGCATTTTTGGATCGAAATCCTTGATGGGGAGGCTCGATTCTGAGGATGCAGATTTTGCTTTTTCAAAAATGAGAAGCAGCCCCTAACTTGTTCGCTCATTGATTGAACGATTACAATTGAAGATTACAATTGAAGGAGAGATAGCGCAATGCCAGGATTTGTCGAAGAATTTATGGCGGCAATGGGTCCTGAAGTGACCAAGCAAATTTCGAAGAATTTGGGGATCAGTCAAACTGTCGCCAATCAGGTTGTTCCCCAGATCATTCCGATGATTATCAGTGGTTTGAAGAAACAAAAAGATGAGTATGGGGGTCCAGCGCGGGTAGATCATATTTTAAACAAATACGGGAGTGCCAGCGTTCTGGATAACCTTGGAGCACTTTTTTCTCAGAAAGCCAAAGATGAATCAGTTGACCCCAGGCTCGGTGGATTATTGGGTGAGTCGGGTGTTCAGGCGACCAATATGATTGCCAATCAATTCAAATTGAACCCAAGTGTTGCTGCCAAATTGATCCCGATGCTCGCCCCGGTGGTGTTGGGATATCTAACGCGGAAACGCGATACCCAAGGTGTTGGGTCGACTGGAATCGCTGCACTGCTGGATCAAAACGGGGATGGCAGTATTTTGGATGACGTTGCTGGCTTCCTGATGAAAGGACTTTTGGGCGGCAGTGGGTCCCAACAGGCTGGCAATGTGCTTGGCAGCATTCTTGGTGGCTTATTTGGCAAAAAGCAGAAAAAGGCTTAGCTAAGGCGAGTCAGGAGCGATGGAAAATAATGTTCGGACCTTTATGCTGATGGCCGTGTTAACGGTGCTGTTTGTCTTGGTCGGAGGTCAAGTGGCTGGTAAATCCGGCATGATAGTGGCATTTCTGGTCGCTGGGGCGATGAACTTTTTCGCCTATTGGTTCAGCGATAAAATGGTGCTGCGGCAATATCGGGCTCAGCTTGCCGAACCAGGCTCACGGTTGTATCGGATTGTGGCGGAACAAGCACAAAAGGCCAATCTTCCGATGCCAAAGGTTTATATCATTCCCGAACAAAGTCCCAATGCTTTTGCCACTGGTCGAAATCCACAGCACGCTGCGGTGGCCGCGACGGCTGGGATCCTTAATCTGCTTAACGATGATGAGCTGGCTGGCGTGATGGCCCATGAGTTGGCGCATGTGAAACATCGGGACATTCTAACTGGGACAATAGCGGCCACCATGGCTGGAGCCTTGGCCATGCTGGGCCAAATGGCCCGCTATGGGACAATGTCACGTGACCCTAATCGCCGGCAGAACCCACTGGGACTGATGCTGATCGCTATTGGTGTGCCAATTGCCGCTATGATCATTCGAGCAATGATCTCCCGAACCCGGGAATATGCTGCCGACGAGGGCGGTGCGACCATTTCCCATAAGCCTTTGGGATTGGCCAACGCATTGAAAAAGATCAGCCAAACCGTGCAAAGCGTCCCATTATCCCATGGAAATGCTGCCCATGCTCACATGTTTATCATTAATCCGTTTCTGGGCGGATTGGAACGCCTATTTGCCACGCATCCGCCAGTTGAGGACCGTATCCGAAGATTGCAAGCCATGGCATCGACGAATCGATGAAAGTGAAATGCATGCTTAGGTCAATTTCAAGCTGAACCTCGGCGAAATGATAAGTGGAACACATCCAGTGCGATTCCTGAAGCTCAAGTCAAATGAAGAATGGGCTATCAAATGATTTAGAACGATCGAAGCCGATCTTCTGACTTGCTCTTCGATGGAAATTCCTTAGTGACTGAATTACTCGATCATCAGATATTTTTAATGATAGGCTTTCGGTTGAACAAGGCGGCTGGGCAAAATGCAGGTCCAAGCTCACTTGCGAAAGAGCACTCATTTTGCTTAATTTTTATAAATCCATTGTGGCAGTTCCAGATTTGTGATCCCGAATCCCAGTTCGTCCATGGAAACTCTTCTGAATTCTTGACCCACGAACCTGTCGCGAAAATTTAATTCACTTCTTTATAATTTTATTTGGATAATCAAAACTCAGGGAAGAAAAATGATCAAAACAATTAGCGGATTAATAGTATTGCTCGTCATCGCTGGACTATTTTGGGCGTGCGATACAGCAGAGACCATTTTCAAGACCATCGAAAAATCAAAGTTGGCGCCCCCATTAGGGCTCCGGGCTGAACCGCAGAACGGTAAGGTTACCCTATTCTGGTTCACTTCAAATTATGAAAGCGATTTCGGCGGCTATTATATTTTCCAAGCTGTCGGCGATTTCAGTTATCAATCCAAAGACAGTAGCTTGAGCAGCGTTTTTGTGAAGGTCGATTCCATAGCGCTCTCTCCGCCTCAGGATCGAGAGATCAGCCGCACGATTTCAGGACTCACCAATGGGGTGACCTACAGTTTCGCAGTCGTAGCGTTTAAGCGCGATAATCGTCGGGAGATAAGCTTTCCATCAAATATCGTCGCGGCAACACCACAAGAAAAAGTCGTCGAGAGCAAAGAGAAACTTTCTCCCCCATTGGGATTGCGTAGCGTCACTGGGAATCAACAAGTAACTTTGTTCTGGTTCACTTCGAACTATGAGAACGATTTCCAAGGATATTACATTCTTCGGGCGATCGGCGATTTCACCAATCAAACCAGAGATTCGGTGCTCAGCGCCGATTTTACCGTGGTAGATTCGCTTCCTGTGTCCGGCTACTCTGATGGTCTGGTCAGCAAGGTCGTTGGAAATCTTACGAATGGGGTGACCTATAGTTTTGCCGTCGTCTCGTACGCCTACTTTGGCGAGCAAATCAGCTTTCCAAGCAATGTAATCAAAGATACCCCGCGACCAGAAATTAAATCCGTGCGATTGAAATCGGCCTCCACTGGTCAAGTTAGCGGAGATGATTCCCAGGCTGGGTTCGATTTCAACACGTTCAAGGTGGTTCCAGTACCAGCCGTGGGCTATACCAGCACCAATGGGGCTGATATTATCAATGAAGCGTTTGATCCCAGCTCAGCAGGAAACATCCGCTGCTGGCTGGCCGGGATGAATGGTGGCGGTCTGCAAGACCTCGGCTACATGGATGACCTCGATGATGCCGATGTCGCTCCCGCAGCCGGATATTCGGAAGAAGGCAAGTCCATTGCGGTGTTGCTAGGTCATGTTTATGCAATCAAAACTGGCGATAATCACTTTGGCAAGATCCTAATCACCAATATCGGCGGTGCACCCGACTACGCCATTACTTTCAATGCAGCTTTCCAGCTTCAGGAGGGCAATCGAAATTATAAACCTATGCCGATGAGCTGGAAGTCATTGCTCGGGATTCATCGATAGCTGAGCTGATCATCGGACCAATCCATGTTGCGACCAGAACATTCGCATTTGTTTTATCATCGAAAGTTGGAGAAGACAATGCGATTTTAAGGTAGAGTTCTGCAACATCCAATTTATTTCGCGATATGCTTGTGTCATGCCTGCGAAGGCAGGCATCTTATAACTAGTTTGTATCTCCTAAAAATAGAAAGAGACCTCCAACAATAGAAGTGCCATTTATGCATTCGCGATGTGGAAATTTTTTAGCATTCTCATCTGAAGATGAAAATGGCCTGTAAAGTTCATCAGGGATGAAACATCCTAAATGTTCATTTGCCGATGATCGCAAGCGAGGCCACTTGGGCTTCTAATTTGCTGGATTCATCGTTCAGAGTTTAAACAAATAATCGCGCCGGGAGCATAAGCTCCCGGCGTCTTTGTTCATATTAGCTATTTCGAGCGGTGTTGGTCGATTGGGATGTCATAAAAGAAATCGGCATCATAATCTTCGGTCGGTGGTTTCGAGAGGTCGATGACACGATGGAAGCTGGGGCTATCGTTTTTTCGGGTGGAGGAGCCAGCGTCATAGCAGCGAGGGATGCCCCACTTGCCGTTCCACTTGCGAAAATGATGGTTGTGGCCAAACAGGATCGCATCGATAGTTCCATGCCTCATCAGAATTTGGCCCAATTCTTTTGAATCTTTCAGTTCATGGAAGATCCACGGATCGAATGGATGATGATGCATATAAATCACTCGATGCCGGCAAGCCAATACGTCATCTTGCCCAAGCAGCGCGTCCAGCCGCTGCCGTTGCTCCGCGCCCAGTTCTCCGTTTGCGCCGAGCTTATCGAACGTGTTCAATTCTTCCTCCATCGTATCCAACCCAATGAACGCGATCCCATCGATCACATCCAGCCGTGGAAAGCTGACATCGGCGGCATCATAGAATAGCGATTTGAAGCGCTGCTGATATTTTCGATCACCTTGAACCCCGGTCCCGTAATCATGATTTCCTGGCACCACGAGCACAGTAAATCCGTGAGCAACAAGTCGATCGAGATAAAGTTTAGCCATCTCATGATTGGCAGGGTCTGTCGCTTTTTCCACCAGATCGCCAGTGACTACTATCACATAATCCTCGGCTGGCTCTTTGACAAAGATGATGCTTTGGACAATTCCCTCAAACCGATGCGTGAGGTCCTGCTTTTTATACCCGATATGCAGATCACTGAGATGAATGATTTTTTTCATAAGCAATATCTTTTTAGTTCTATTTAAATGAATTCAAGCTCAATTACAAATGCAATCCCATAGATTGCGAATTCCGATAAGCTGGCCTGCAATAGATTGAAAGATTCCTTAACCTTAATGATTTTTTATTGGGTCCACTTGGCGCGAGCGGTCTGAATTGGCGAATGACTGGTCAGCGTCACCGATTGCCTGAACGACTAAAACCTTTTTGGACATTCATCCATTGACGAATCTACGGAATTGACCAAAATTGAATAAATTTGCGGACAAAAATCTTCCAAAGAGTTTTTGAAGAAAATCGATCAGCTCATCAATTACCCAATCGCCCAATTAACTAATTTGCTAAATAATGTTCTGGCATCTGGACCGTGATCACTTCGCCTTTAGCACAGACCTCCCCTTTAGCGGAAAGCGTTACTAAAACGACGACTTTTCGGCCTTTGATCTCTTTGACCTGAGCGCGGAGCTCCAAAGTGCAATCGATAGGGGTGGGGCGCAAATAATCTACCTTCAGCGATGCAGTTAGAAATCTAAATGGGGGATCAGTATCCATGGAACGACCGGCTGCTTTGTATGCTGCAGCTGCGGCGGTACCTGTAGCATGACAGTCGATGAGTGATGCGATCAGCCCACCATAGACGTAACCTGGGATAGCCGTATGATACGGTTTTGGTGTAAAACGACAAACAGCCTCATCGCCCTCCCAATAGCTTTTGATCTGTAACCCATGTTCGTTCAGTCTGCCGCAACCATAGCATCGCGCCAGTTCATCTGGATAGTAGTCCTGAAATGCCTTTTCGCCCATGCTGTTGTCCTCTTTTCGTTTGTTCGGTTAAACGGTTATTTGGATTGACGCAATTGACCTAATTGATCACAAGACTAAAGTCAAGTGCCATCAACTCATCACTGAATTTCTAATCAACCAGAAATGGCAATTAGGCTGAATTGTTTAGCAAATTTTGAGCTCTATTTTTGCTAATAAGAGCTCAATATAATTCGATAAATATAAAATGTCAAGCAGAAATTTGATGTCGTACATGAACCCCAGCTTACGAACGGCGCGAACAATGTTGCTTGTTCGATAGAAAAGGGGAAAGTGGGATATGAATCGGAAGAAAATGGCTGCCTAGGGGAAGATTTGGGGAGTTGTGTGTCTGGGTTAAGGGATGAATCCAACAAGACATCCGATGGGGAAGAATAACAACAGGCTTTGTTCAAAATAAATATGGAAAAGCCCTTTGGTCAGCGCGATTTATATATTTAAAGGGCAGCGCGTTTGAAAAAATGCATCGGATGAAGATGGCCGATTTTAAGGCTAACTTCGCGATGGATATGTAGCTGCTATGACACGCGCCGTTTTTTCTGTGGGGGAATCATCATGGATTCTTCCCGACGGTTAGCCGTGGCTGATGCGATCTCAGGTTCTGTCAGTAGCGCGCGGATAAAATCAGGTGGAGCTGAGACGGCAAAAGCCCCCAGATTGCGAAAGATATTAATCTCTTTTGCCTCGACTCCTACCTGATCAGCGACACGATCCAGCACCTTGTATGTCAATTCTTCGACGCTGGCAGGGGAGAGATTTTTTTCTTTCGGAGTCCGCAGCGTAAAAACGGCCTCGATGAGGCCTTGATCTGAGTTGTGATCATCTAATTGAAGCTTCAGCAATGGATCGGTCTTCACTCGCAGAGTTTTCTTTTGCATAAATCACCTATTGATAAACTGCATGTCAAGCCGGCTCATCGCCCCAAAACAGGGTAAGATCAAGTCGCTGGAGTGCTAGCTGGGACGTTTGAGATTTGACACGCTGAACAGCGCAATCGATAATCTTTTTATGAAACTCGGCGAGGTTATTTTTTTAATAAAAATTCCAGAGCACGCGGAGCTGAGGGGATCCCGCGGCTGCATCGTTCTGGGTCCATTCCTGGCGCGAGTTGACAAGATTTAAAGATTGCGCGTTCGATTTGAGTTTCGGTGGCATTTGGTTTGGCTTGCCAAAGCAAGGCGGCCAATCCAGCGATATGCGGCGTGGCCATAGAAGTTCCATCCATCATCTGGAAACCGCCGCCAGGGCGAGCGGAAATGATGTCCACCCCCGGAGCAACGACATCAGGCACGATGGGATCGGTTTTCCTTTTGAACCGCTGGCTGGACGAAAAATCGGCCACCCGTCCTTTGTTATCACAAGCGCCCACCGAAAGCGCTTGCCAATAATTGCCCGGTGATCGGCTGGTCCCAGGCCCTTCATTCCCCACTGCAAAGACTGGCAAAATATTGAGTCGACGCAATAGACGGGTTAATGGCAGAAAATCTTGCCACCAGCCACGAAACCCCAAAGACATATTAAGGATTTTCACTCCTTGGCCGACTGCCCAGTCCATCCCACCAAGCACGCGAGCCACGACATCACCACCCTCGATGACCACTGCGCAGGCGAGTTTCGCTTCTGGGGCAACACCAACCGAACGGCCGCGATATGGTCGTCCTGCAATGGTGGCTGCGGTATGAGTGCCGTGATCATCACTATCGAACGGTTTCGGCGTGGGGTGTACCTCTCTGCCCAATCGATCGAACTCAGCAAACGCAGCAATTGCCCCATTAAATACTGGATGATCGCCATCCACCCCAGTGTCCAGATGGCCGACGAGCACGCCCTTGCCAGTATAACCTGCATCCCAGAGTTCTGGCACACCCAACGCCTTGATTCCCCAGGTGATTTCGCTGCTGAGTTGAGCGGTAGCCGTGCGGATCGGTCGAATGAGGCTCAACGGCGGAGCTCCAGAGATATTCGCGACCACATCCCGCTCTTTGCGCAGCCGCGACAGCCCATGGGAATCCACAGTACCAAACAAAATCCCCAGATGAGGATAATAGCGCACCGGCGATAATTCCTCACCTTTCTCGAGCGAACTTGCAGCTAACGCTGCTACCTGGCTTAAATGCGAGCTGACAAAATGTTTCCCTATTTCTGTCTCGATTCGTTTGGGGTCTTCTTTGGCAACGGATTCCTTCAAAATCACAATCACCTTGGCAACTCCAGAAGCACGCAATTCCTGGGAGATCTGGGCACTCATAATTATTTTTCCTTATGTTCGACCTGAGAATTTCGATTTCTGAAACAACAAGCAACTGGTCTCATCCGATGCAGCTTACTGGTTGGATGGCTGTCCCATCCGAGCATCGCAATCCTTCTGAACGCATATTTCACATGGACTACAATAGCAAGTCGCCGAGCAACCCTCAACCGATTGTGGAATTTTCAATATCGCAGTTATATAATACACAAATTATTTGGCTTTGTCAATAAAAAATTTTCGTTAAAAATTCACAGTCGTTTGGCCATAGAACCAAAATGAAGGATCTGCGCCCTTCCAATCTTTAAAGACTTTTCCAGGCATGAAAATCGAACTGCCAGCAGTGAAATTGAGATTCTTCATATAATCAAAGCTGAAAGTGAAATCGAATTCGGCACCCAGCTCTTTAGAAGCCGAGCCATCTTTAACGAGGGCGCTTTGCGATAGCCGAAAATAATGGAAATCGCCACCCAGGGAGATCTTTTCAAAAGGTGAAAATTTGCCTTTTGCCATGATATCGGTCAGACCGAGATTCCTGGTGTGCTTGGGTATATCGGTAAAATAATCCATGTAACCAAAGAACTTGTGTTTGGCGGGATAGAGGGTATTGAAGCATTCATATTTACTTGTGCTGGCCTTATCGCCCGAAAGATAATCAGCGCCGAAGAATAATTGATTTTTAGCATTAGCACCAAAATCAAAGCTGAGCCCGCCGCTCAAATAAAAAGCGAAAATATCTCGGATAAAATCCATTTTTCCGGTCTGAAAGTTTGCCTCTGCTTCTAGGTTAAATTGTTCCCACGTGTCTTCAATTCGGGCGCCGATGGTCGAGCGCTTAAATTTGGAATCCCTTTTGGCATTTTGCTGTTTGTCTTCATCGGACAACAGATAGATATGGAATAGCGGCGAATTGGGGCGATGAATTTTCACCCAGATGCCGCTGAGAGTCTGATCACCATTGAGAGAATCTGGGGCTTGAAAGGACTCGGCCAAAGTAGATTCAATGAAATCGATCTGGAAGGTTTTGAAATTCAGTGTCATCACGCTGCCATTGAACGCCCGTCCAATATTGCTCCAGCTATTTACCCCGATCAACCGCTGGGCGCCGTAGGCCAACTCCATGCGGCCAAATTTATAATTAAGCCAAGGGAAAAACAGCCGATTGATCTGAAAATACCCTTGATGCAGGTCTACATTGCGGATAGAGGTTAATGTGCCAGTGGCTCCCTCTTGTCCTTCCTCGCCGAAGGTCCGGGAGTCCTGTAATTGAGCGAAAACGATCAGTTTGTCCGAGTAGGTAAATTTCAAATTCAATCGGGTGCGCATGAGGGTGAAATCGATTGCATCAGTATCGGTATTGAAATCCTTATTTTCATTCTCAGCCCGCAACCGAAGCTGTCCTGCGGCCTCGAATTTTCTTTCATCAGATTGGGCGTAGATCGTGAGAGAAAAAATGAACAAAAGAGCCAAAGAAAAGATGATAGAGCTGGAAAGTTTATGCATCGATGGTCTCCTGTTTTAGAGGTTCTTTAATACAATTCAAATAGCCGAGTGAATTTTTACCCCAGCAGTCGGACATTACATACGTTTTTTATTCCGTTGGTTCTGTCTATCGATTGGAAAAAAGATATATCATCCTGGTCAATGAATCGTATTTAAAATTTTTCCAAAGGGTCAAAACCACCCAACGGATGCTTTTTTCTGCTGATGATGATGCAATATGGCAAATTGCGTTAAGTTAGCTGATCTCACCGGCGATATAGGCCTTGGTCTTTTCATTTTTGGGCGAGTTGAAAAATTGTTCTGCAGGGCCATGTTCCACCAATTCCCCCAAATAGAAAAATAGGACATAATCGGCAATGCGACGCGCCTGGCGGAGAATATGCGTAACGACCACTATGGTATATCGCTTTTTTAGCAATTGAAATTGCTGTTCGATAAGTCGAGCTGAAATCGGGTCGAGAGCCGAGGTGGGTTCATCGGCTAGAATTACCTTTGGCTCGACAGCCAGGGCACGCGCCAATGCCAGTCGTTGTTGCTGACCAACGGAAAGTTTGGCTGCTGGCGAATGCAACCGATCTTTCAGTTCGTCCCATAAGCCGGCCAGCCGCAAGTAGGCTTCGACCAGTCGGGCCATCTGGCCATTTTTGGGCTTGCCATTGCCCAAATCGCTCAGAACATCGGACGAAAATCCGTTGACTGAACCGTTCATTTCAAGGCTTTTAATCTGCTGGGCCAGTTGCGCTCCATTCATTCTGTGAATTCGCGGACCAAAAGTAATATTATCGTAAATTGACATGGGCAGTGGAAAAGGTCGCTGCGACAAAAAACCGACCTTTTTTCGCAAACTTAGCACATCGGCATGAGGATCGTAAATATTCTCTCCATCGATCAATACTTCTCCTTCTACCTTGACGTCGTCGCATAGATCAATGAGTCGGTTCAGGCTTTTGAGAAAAGTAGTTTTGCCACAGCCCGATGGACCGATGATGGCCGTTATCTGCCCATCAGGGATATCGACACTGATGTTTTTTAGAGCATTGTGATTCCCATAAATAATTCTCAGGTTTTTGACGCTAATGTGCGACATAATTTACTCCAATTTGAAGGTTGACGAAATTTTTGCCGAATCCATTTCAATAATCAACAAAAATTCAAACCATGCTTCGCTGCAATGAGCAATTCAAGGTTCGAGTTTGAAAGTATCACTGGGACTAATCAGAATAATAAGCCGACTGGATAATTAAATCAAGATGGAAACATTGCTCTCCTCTTCATATGCAGTTGATCCTCTCAAATTAGCTACGATGTTGCCATTTTCATGGTGAATTATTTAATGATGTTTTTTGAATATCGAGCATTCAATAGTCTGGCGATCAGGCTGACAACTAAGACGATAATCAATAAAATTAGAGCTGAAGCATACGCCCGCTGCTGGACCTCGGGGATTGGAGTGCCAATTTGGAAAAAGACCGCCAGCGGCAGCGATGCGACCGGGTCGAACAGCGATCTGGGAATATAATCAGTATAGCCGGCGGTGAATAAAATGGAGGCTGCATCGCCGATGCCCCGACCGAAGGCCAACATTACGCCAGTGATCATCCCAGGCAGCGCTTGACGCAGTACAACAGCCAGCGTAGTCTCCAATCGGGTGATTCCCAGGGCATAGGCGGTCTCCTTCAACTCGATGGGGATCATGCGGATTACCTCCTCCATAGAGCGGGTCATGATGGGCAGCATTAAAAAAGACAGAGCAATGATGCCGCCGAGCAGCGAAGCCCGCAGGCCGAGGTACATCATAATGACAAAACCGAAGGCACCATAAACGATAGATGGAATGCCCCACAGTACATCCAGTGACAGGCGAGTCAAATTGGCCAGACGACTCCCAGTGTATTCTTTCTGCAACGCAAAGGCAATGGGGAGGCTCACCAGCGCCGAGAGAACGGTAGCACCAATTGCCAGACAAAATGAACCGATAATGGCATTAAGGATGCCCCCTTCCTTGCCTAGATAGAAGCCACCTTTGGGTGTTTGCGTGAGCATTGCGAGGCTGAGCGAAGATGCCCCTCGAACAACAACCACGAGCACAATACCTGATAAAATTAACAACACCAGAGCCAGCGATCCGAGCATTAGAGCTTTGAAGATTTTTTCTTCCAATTTTCTGCGCTTCATCTATTGCGATTTCCTTTCCATTCTTAACAGCGTAAAATGCGCACCCAGATTGAAAATTGTCACGATGACCAACAAAATCAGCGCCGCCAGCATTAGCGCGGCATCGTACAGCGGGATCGACATCATTTCGCCGTAATTATTGGCAATCAATGCTGGCAATGGATAGGCTGGATCGAATAATGATTTAGGGACTTTGGCCACGTTACCGACCACCATGAGCACGGCCATAGTTTCGCCGATGGCACGAGCAAATCCCAGAACAATAGCTGCCATCACCCCACGCCGAGCGGCTTTAAGCACCACGTGCTTTACCGTCTCCCAACGGGTCGCGCCAAGCGATAGCGAGGCTTCATGAGCCTCGATCGGAACAGTTAAGAAAACTTCTGTTGCCACAGAGATGATAAATGGAAATACCATAATCGCAAGAACAATGGCACCTGAAAGCAAGTTATAGCCAGATGTTATGTGACCAGTTACCTGACCCAGCCAACGAACCAAGGGCACAATGACGATAACCCCCCAGAGGCCATAAATCACCGAAGGAATTCCAGCCAAAACGTCAATCACTGGGCGTAACAACTCCCTCAAGCGACGAGGCGCATATTCGGCCAAATAAATGGCGCTTAGCAAACAGATGGGCACCGCCAAGGTCATGGCAAAGGCAGTAACCGCAATCGTCCCAATGATAAACGGAAGAAAACCGAAATGTCCCTTTAATGGTTGCCAGATAGAAGAAACAAGCAATTCAGAGATCGATTTCTGGAATAGGATCGGTTTTCCTTTGATAAATAACCCAATAGCGATGATGAAAATAATCGAATTCGTCAGGCTCAAAATAATTCGAAACGAGTTCGTAGCGAAAGCATCTTTCAATCTGCGCCATTGCATAGACACTTCCTACATTTCTAATGATCGTCAAATTTGTTCACTTCTCGATGTTGTTTTAAGAGGCTTTTCTATAATTTTCAGCTTTGAGTCCACAGAATTCACCCGCTGGTGAGTTCATGAAATTGGTAGTGATCAATTTATTGCAATTCTTGCATCGCTCTTTCGATCTGAGTGGGGGCTAACTTGATATAGCCGACCTCCTCAACAAAATTCTGCCCTTCTGACAGAATCCAGAGAATGAAAGATCGCGTAAGACCCTGGAAGCTATTTTTGGTAAGCAAATATAGATCTCGTGCGGGAGGAGAAGGGTAGTGACCAGTCATAATCGCCTCAATGGCTTTCGATTTAGTGCTCAGGTCCTCTTCTGGGTCGATAACGCCATTTTCATTGACATCTATAGAGATGACCTGCAACCCAGCCACAGGCAAACCGGTTTTCATATCGTAGGCATAATTCAAATTATTGAATCCGATGCCCAGCTTATCCTGCTTGACTGCCTCTGCCAAGCCAGGGTCACCGTAAACTCCGATACCTTGCAGGTTTTCCTGCATTTTTCCGAGGTATTTTGCCCAGGTTTCTGCAGCGCCACAGGCATCGGAACGGGTGTATACAGCTACTTTTTCGGGCAATTCGGTACCAACAATTTCTCCCCAGCTCAGCGTTTTGCCAGTAATCCAAAGGTCAATGAATTGCTGGCGCGTCATGCCTTTTTGAGCCAGGCCATAGGATAGAGCGGGATTGGCCGCATTGATAACAGGAAAAACGGCATCTTTAACAACAGGCACGAAACAACCGCCTCGGTCGATCTCTTCCTGCTTGATCTCTCGTGAGACCATGCCGAGATCGACCAATCCCGCCAACGCATCGGAAACACCTTTGCCAGCGCCACCTGCAGAAATATCGACCCGAACATTGGGATGGATTTTTTGAAACTCCTCACCCCATTTCACCATCATTGGATAAAGCGCCCAGGCGCCCGAGACCTTGATGGTGCCTGAGAATCCAAATTCAGATGATTGTTGCTCTACCTTTTTTGTACATGAGCTAAATGAGATGAAAATAGAGAGGAAAAAAAGAAGATAAACAAAGATAGGAATGAAGCTTTTTAAGTGCCTCATGATACCCTCCGCATAAATATGTGACCAATCCTACACAACCAACATCTATACTTAATCAATATACTCTATCAACTTAGTCATATTTTATAATAAAAAAAATACAAAATCGTTAACGATCAGTCCAATTGGTGCTCTAATTTGCCTTTGGTGCGCTTGCACACATCTTCGAACGTGAGATTTTCCAGCATGCTTGCGATTGCATTGCGTACATCCAACATGACGCTATATAAACCGCAATTTTGTTCTTCGGGGCATTTTACATAAGCCCATTGGCTCACGCAGCTCAGCGGCGCCAAGGGGCCGTCGATAATACGGATCACTTCAGCGAGAGAAATTTCATTAGGGGGTCTAATTAAGCTATAACCGCCACCGATCCCCTGGCGGCTTTGAAGCAAACCGGCTTTCTTAAGGGTGAGAAGGATCTGTTCGAGAAATTTTTCTGGGATGTTTTCTCGTTTGGCGATGTCTCGAATCTGGACTGTTCCTTTATCATAATTCAGAGCCAGGTAAATCATCGCCCTTAGCGCATATTCGCCCTTTTTTGAGATCTTCATCCTATTCCTTATAAACTCTATCGAATAAATCAACTTTATAGACAATATATAAAATTTTTTTATTTTGTCAAGGACTTTTTTGATTTTCTTAAAAAATTTTTAGAACATTTCTCCAAAGAAATTCAATTGCCACGGAATATTCATTTAGAAATGACATCGCAAGGGTTGGTAGAAGGGATTGATAACATTCTCGTTGGAATTCATTTCTATGGGAGTGAAAAATGCCCTCCCCCAGAAATGGAACTGCCACAGAATTGCAATATGAAAATACATTGCCAAAGCTGTGAAAAAGCATTCGAAACATTTCTGTTGGACTTCCCTTCTATGGGAGTGAAAAATTCGCTCCCGTAAACTGGAACTACTATCAATTTGATTGAGAACTAACATTGCCAGAGTGGGCATAAAAAATTGAAACCATTTCTGTGGGACTTCAGGTCTGTGGGAGTGAAAAAATGAATTGACAAATGACGCTGAGCAAATGTTTTCGGAGATCAGAGGATCTCGGTGAGATTTCAATTCTATGGGAGAAAAGCTGTAACCTCGAGACTCCTATTTTGTCAATTAGCAGAAACTGTCAAATTTGAAAAATTAGCGGTCGTCAAGGATTGATTCGCTTTACGAGCAGACCGTTCGACTCGGGCAATCAATTCCCTTGCCTCATCCTCATTATCGCATTGGGTCTGGATGAGCAAACCTCTAGGCGAGAGATTTTCGACAAGGTTCAATACATCCTTTTTATCTACAACTGAAAGCACCAGCAATTTCCCGCGTTTTTGAATGCGGTGATACAGCGGAAACCATTTGGGTGATCCAGGACCAGGCTGACCCGCCCCAGGCACCCACTGAATCCCATCCAGCTCAGGAATATCCAGCAAAATTTCCAGATGCGGAATTTGTCCTGGGCCATCCCAATGGTAAATGGAATAATCCAGACGGCGGCATTGATCCTGCAGATGCGGCAGCACGAACTCGGCAAACATAGCAGGCGAGATCATGGCCGAGAAATCGCATTGCACGTCCGAACCCCGGCCTGGAAACCACACATCCATCCACGTGGTCATACCGTCTGAGTGCTGATTGATGATTTTGGCCAATTCGTCGTAACAATAGAACCAGAGATTTGTGAGATGATCCGCTGCCTGCTTTACCTCATCAGGATGGTCGATCAGATCCATCAGCAGCCGCTCATTACCGCGCAGGAATGCCAGGATATTGAGCACGGCATTTAAATCGGCTTGGCCAGTCAGATATTTTCCTCGGCCAAAATCGGCGGATAGTCTGGTAATTTCCAGCGTCTTTTGCCACCAATAATTGCCAGGATCGATATTTAAATTTAGGATGTCTTGGTAGGAGTCGATTCTGCGCTCCTCAAACCAAATGGTGTCCTCGGCAATAGTAGGCACGCAACCTAAATAGCCTGCCAAGCTGCCTGCACCCAGATTGATTGCGAGGTTAGGCAACGCTTCCGCCCCGAAGAAAGTCGATTGACAATAATATTCAAAAGATTCAAGGGCTTTCTCTGGATGATCGAGATTATGGGCGATTGTCCACCAATTCCAATCGGGTTTGACAGTTATGTTCCTCTTCGGAGCCGTGACTTGGAGCAGTGGGCGACCGATATCCCCGCCAGCAAAAAAGGCTTCAAAACGTTGTTTGACATTATCCCAATCTTCTTTGTAGCGCATTTTTGAAAAAGATAATAAGTCCAGTTTAGTGCAGTTTCGATAATAGCTAATCTTTAAATTCTGCCAAATTTCATGGATTGTCGGGTCACCCTATTGGCCGATCCCGAGTGTGTGCAAATTTTTAATAGATCTGGAATAAGAATACATCTAACTTTTAGAGTAATTTCGGCAATTTGGTCCAATAAAATAATGTCCGCGAACAATTAATTTGAAAAACAGGAAGATGAAGATCAAGCGTGTAAAACGACGCGATGAAAGATACAAATTGATCGTTGCTTGATCATTGTTCACTTGACAGCTCCTGCTGTTATGGGTGAAATAAAGCTGAGTCTCAATATTTTATTTCAACAACAGCAGGAAATTTTCGGATGGTAATTTGGTCGGCACCAAAATCTGTAATCGGCTTTTTATTCACCAAAACCTGTTTCGGTGCGGAAGCTTTGAAATTTTTGATCCTGATTTTCACCAGCGGCATCTTTACCTCACCAGTCAACTCCAGCAGATATTTATTCCCAGTTTTCCGAATCGAATAATTCAATTCCCCATAAATCGTCGGCAGATGCTTCACCGCCATCCCTTCGGCCGCATCGACCCAATCGTCCTTCAGGCCTGCGCCGATCACCAGCGAACCATCGGCCTCATCTTCGAAAACGAAAAACGAGCGCACGGCATTGATGTAATCCGAGCCCACCCAGGTATGGGGCATATCGCCGATGAAGCGGGGCGTCCTCGGATCCTTCCAGACCACCTCGGCCCAGTGGTTCCAGCCCTGGGGTCGCTGGTCGTTGAAGAAGAATTTCAGCATCTCGTGGGCTCGTTCCTTTTGATTCAAATGAACGAAGGTGCTGATCGTCCTCAATTCGTAGGGCGTATAATTTTCCCAATGAAAATCGGGATTCAGCCGCTGCTGAAAATTTCGAAAATAAATGTCGAAGGTGTTTTGCAAATACGGCTGGGGCAAATTGTTCAGCTCGTTGCAAGGATAAATGGCGATGGAAGTGGACGTGGCATCGAAGTCGCCCAGTTCGGCGCAACCTGGGATGTAATCAATGCCGTGATTTCTGATCACCAGCGCCAGTGAATGGTAGAGGTTCGTTCTGAATTCATCTCGCAACTTGGTGAATCGCTCCACCGACGCCTGATCCTTCAAAATCTGAGCGATGGTGACGGCATCCTTCAACCCCTTCATGGCCCAAAAGCTGTCCCAGTAGGAATGCATCGGCTTGGCCGAATAGCCCTCGTGGCTGATGGATTCGGGCAGGATGGCGTAGAGCGATCGCAACGAATCATTGCCATTTTTATAATAATCGGTGCTGCGCTGACTCACCAAAAATTCGATATAATCCACCGCCTTTTTCACATGCTCGAATTTCGATTTGAGAAACGTCGTATCGCCAGAAAAGCGAAAATAGTTCAGGATGCCGAAGATGAATTCGCCGTGGCTATCGTGCTCGGCCACAGGGTCGGGTCCCCGCCGATCGACCACGCAGGGGATTTTGCCATCGGGAAATTGATAGCGACTGTACCAATCGAAAAATTGCCTGACTTCCTCGGTGATGCCCATCTTTAACAGCGCCGCCGAGGTCATGGCGCCGTCCCGAATCCAGGAGCGCTCGTAGGAGCGGGAGCCTGGCTGAATCCCAGGACCGTCCCGATTGATCAAAATATACGCCAGATTGGAGCGCAGGGTGTTGATCATTTTATCAGCGGAAGCTGGCAACCGAAATTGGACATGATTCAGTTTCTCGGCCCAGAAGGATTTGACCGCTTGAAATTTTGCATCAACATATCGCTCAGCGGCTGCAGGGGAAATCGAGCGAATTTCATCGGGATAAAAATTGTGAAACGGAATTGCCAAGTAGATGGTCATCTCTTGCGCTGGCTCCAATTCAAATGGATAAACCAGCGCTCCCGAAGCATAGCCGAAATGATCGTTCACGGCAGCCTGGTCGATCCAGCGACCCTGCGATAGATAATTCACCACATCTCCCTGATCGAACTCCAGCGCCATGAAGCGATCGGGTGAACTGACTGGAAGAAGTCGCTTGTTTTCGTTCACGACGATTTCATTGGCCTCCCGCCGCAGCGATGCGATTTTAGCCACGCC
>JAPDPQ010000053.1 GCA_034506395.1 candidate division KSB1 bacterium
GTCTGCCAGGAATAGCCGCTGGTCCAGGCGCTCCAGATGGAGGAGGGTGCAGGATGGGTCGGCGAACCCAGCGCCAGGATGTTCATGATCATGGCTTCGTTGTAGCCCCGCCACCAGGCGTTGATGAAGCCTGTCTCGGGATGCCAACCCAGAGTAATATTGGGCTGAAAGTTCCGCATCCATTGCCAATCGACCCGATAATAGATGGAATCAGCCAGTGCCCGAATAGTATCCTCCTGCGCCTGATTTTCATTGAAGTACTGTTTGGCATACAGAATGCCCGCCAGCAACAATGCTGTGTCAATCGAGGATAGCTCGCAGTTCCAGGTACGCAGGGCGGTTTTCATGTCCAGAAAATGATAAAAGAAGCCTTTGTAGCCGATAAAACCCTGAGCCTCTCGTCCCTGCGGTTTGGTCCAAAACGTTTTCAAAGTATTGAGCACCCGCTGCCGTCCCGTCTCTCGGGTGATCCATTGATGGTCGATGCCGATGCAAATGGCCGTCAGACCAAATCCTACTGAGGCGATGCTGCAGGGCGAATCGGCTCGGCTGTTGTCCTTGATCAACCCGTTGTCGGGATTGGCCTCGTTCCAGAAAAAATCGAAGGAGGCTTTCTGGACATTAACGAGGAAAGTGCTGTCCTCTTTGGTTAGCGTTTGGTTGTTCCCAGTAGCTGCTACGGTTAATAAGATTAGAATTGTCAAAGTTTGACGAAACACTGGTTGACTCCGTTTTATTAGTGATCAGTTATCAGTGATCAGTGATCAGTTGTCAGTGATCAGTTGTCAGTGATCAGTTGTCAGTATTCAGTCAATTAACTGATTACTGATTACTGATTAATGTTTACTGTTTACTGTTTACTGATCACTGTTCACTGATTACTGATTACTGATTACTGATTACTGTCTACTAATCACCATCCCGAATAACCATAGAAAAAAACTCCGCTGCTTCATCCCGAATCAGATTGGGGGTGTCAGAGCAAAATTGATCTGCCTTTTCCATCATGCCGCCGAGCAGTCGACCGATTTCTTCGCAGCGACGCAGCAGAGCAGCCGTTTCATTGGCATTTAGATAATTGCAGTCATTTGCCGTTTCAATCCAATGTTGGGTTTCATTTTGTTCACCATCGGCATCGGTCAGCTTACTAACGAAATGTTTCACGTACCGTCGTTTGGCCCAGGCCTCTGCTATTTGTCCGCCAACGGAACGAGAACAACGCCGAACCTGATCGGTCAGCGAATACATTTCTTCTCTGGGAAAACGTTTCGAGATTTCAAAAATATCCTTCGCCAATGCCCTGGCTTTCTGATAAACTATCAAATCCCGAAAACTCTTCGCATGCGGCAAATAACTCATCTCACACCTCCTTCTCTATTGTTCACTGATTACTGATCACTGATGACTGATGACTGATTACTGATCACTGATGACTGATGACTGATTACTGATTACTGCCTAAAAAAGAAACCCCACCGTAAACCGCTGCGTATTCTCCAGCCGTCCGTGATCCGCCCAGGCGTAGTCGAATTGGAAGAAATGGCCCGCCACGTCCAATTGTAAGCCAGCGCCCAGGGTCAGCCCAACCTCAGAGTCTTTCAGGAACAGATTTTGATAGCCCGCTCGCAGGGAGAAGGATTTGAATACGGTCCATTCAGCGCCGAAGCTCATGCTTTCGGTATTATCGTTGGGATGAAACGCATTAACCGCCAATTGCAGCCGATTGTTGGGCGAAAATTCGAATGGCACGCTCAACCCGACTCGAAATAGGACGGGCAGGGGAAATGCCTCGGTATAAATTTCGCCAGGCAGGCTGCTGTTATCGCCGTACTTGTCAGGATCATTGTCGTAAATGATCCTCAAATCTCGGCCTGAATATCGGGCGGGCATGCCGAAATTGGAGATGCTGGCGCCGAGCCGCACCCCATTGGTGGTCAGGTTATACAACGTCCCCACACTGATCGCCACGGTCGAGAGCGAGCTGTGCCAGATGGTCTCCTGAACGTAATTGATGGTGAAGCCCATGGAGAAGCGATCGGTCAACTGGCGGCCATAGCCCATGCCCAGCGCAAAGTTGGAAACCGAATAGCGCTCACCCGTGCCCAGCGGTTGCTCCACCGTTCGGACATCGATCTCGCCAGAATTCAGCGCCGTCGCTGTGATGAATAAATTTCCAATGGTTCCCATCTGAATAGAGGCAGCCACATAATCGTAGGTGATGTCCGCCAGCCAGAGGCTATGGGTGAATTGGAGTCCATAGCCTCGCAGCCGTCCAATGGCGCCAGGGTTATAATAAGCGGCGGCAATCTCATCGTAGGATGCCACGCCCGCATTGCCCATGCCTGTGTAACGGGCGCTCGGCTCGATCAGCAGAAACTGGCCAATGGTCGTGCCCGTTTTGGATTGCGCCAAAACGCTGGGATGCAATTGCAATAGCAAGAGGATTAGGCTTAGCGATAGCCACAATAGTCGGCTCGGAGCCTGTGCTTTTATTTCGAATTTGATTTTGTTATCATGCACTTTCATAACTCACCCATTGGTTATGGTAATGTTTTAACTAACGGAGTGGAGCACATTTACAATCTGTCCATGAACTCAAATAAATTTAAAAAGAACGTGTCATTGCGAGGATCCGCCAACTGGCGGAGACGAAGCAATCTCTCTTTGAGACTTGGAGCAAAGATTGCTTCGGCAAAAAACGCCTCGCAATGACAGGAAGCTGACTAAATTTTATGTTCATGGACATCCCGTTTATGCATTGCCTGCGGTGCATAGAGGCACCGCACTCCATCTGGCTTAACGAAAATCTACTTTATAATGGCGAATTTTCCAATTTTGGTTCCCAGGTCACCTCCATCGACATGGAAAATATAGAGACCTGGCGCCACATCTAAATTGTCTTTGGTTCTCAGATCCCAGGCCACGTAACTGAGCGTGGAGCCATCGTGATAAAGCGTCTGCACCAGTTCCCCACGCACGGTGTAAATGCGGATGGTGCATTTTTCGGGCAGGTTGCGAAATTCGATCCGCCGCTCACCTCGACCCGAAATGGCAAATCGCTCCGCCTCGAAGCTGGCCGAGCCGACATAGGGATTGGGAACCACGTAGGGCTCTTCTTTGAACTCCTGGCGGGCTTTGTTGGGATCGATGTATTGGCCTTTGCTGGTGAACATGAACACATCGCCCTGGCCCAGCGGATAGATCAATTTGAGATTATACACATCGCCCTGGGTGGGTGGGATGATCGCTCCCCGAGCAGCCTGACCCGTGGTATCGACCTCGATGCGCCAGGTGACCTGGGGCTGGGTACCTTTTTCGGGCACGAAAGTGACCACGTCGATAAATTCATCCACTCGACTTAACGTGCCATCCCGATCCAGGTCACGGATCCGAAATTTCATTCGAAGTGCACCCGAATCACTAAGTGCCTCTACTCTAAATTTACACGGCCGAGCGGGCAAGCCAATGGCCGCCAGCGAGGTATCCACAGGCGTATCGGTGAAGGTAATCCGAAGTGGATCGGGAAAGCCTGGGCGCCGACGATTGATGGATTGCTGATATTGATAGGTGGCTTTCAGCCGCAGATTGGTTTTGCTCTGGGGCGTGAAGCCCGTATTGGCCGCATCGATGCTGATGGTCTTAGGAGTGGTTACAATTGGCAGCAATCCCACAGCCACCTGACCAATGCCCTGGCCATCCAGATCGTAGCCGTTGCGGAACAGGTATTTATTCTCGGTGCTATCGATCAGATCATAAAACGCTGCTCGAATGCTGTCCTGCGAGGGAATCTTGAACTTGAGTAGGAAAATGTGATTATCAGGCACCAGGGCGGAATTGACCACTTCGACTTTGACCGTGCCAACCCCTCGCCCCCGAATTTGAACGCCATCGGAAGCGGTTGCTGGAACGAAGCCCATAATTTTCGGCTCAGGCCGAACGGCTACCACATTGGTTGGCAAGATGGTACCCCCTCGTGGCGTTCGTGAGACGGAAATAGAATTCTCGGATGGATAGAAATCCAGGGAATCAGAACCGTGATCGTAGGCACAGACGGCATAGTAATAAAGTTGGCCGTTCACCACGCTGGTGTCGGTCCAGGTGTGGGTGATACCCGAATCGTCGCCCAAATAATAGGCGACGCCTTCAACAACTTGTTTGGAAAATCCTTTATAGCCGTTGATCAGATCAAATTGGGCGATGGGACGACCGTTGCCGAGTGGGCCTGTGCCGCGGCCTGTGGTAATGACTCTTGGATCACGGAATTCGGGATCGGTGGATCGGTAAATTCGATAGCCCTCGAAATCGGCCTCCAGCGAAACAGGGTCTATGCCTCGTTCGGCCACATCATCCCATGAAAGCCGCACCCAACCATCGCCTACCTCAGCGGTCACGGTGGGCTGCGGTGGTGGTACAGCGAATTGATAATTGGCATTGTAGATCTGTTGCACGGTTTTGACCGTAGTGCGGAGTTCCTGCAGATCGGCCCCGTAAGCCAACGCCAGACTAAACCGTTCGGTCTTTCCAGCGATCAGGCGGAATGGGCCGGAAGCAAACAGGAAGCCAATATTGTAATTCAAGACAAGCGCCTGATCGAATCGACCCGCAGGATTGGGATCGGTGAAGAAATTATAGAGCCGAGTTGGCCATTGTTTGCCTTCTTCGAAGAAGACGATGTTATCGGTATCCTGGCTGGGATTGCCGGCGCCAGCTCGAATGCGATTCATTCTAAAACCGGTGAGGCCAATCTGGTCGGATTCATTGAGGTCGGTTCGGTCGAAATTTGGCTCGCCATTGGTTGGAATGCCATCGCCTTCGCCCGTATCATTGGTCCCAAATACACCATCGGCGCCGGTGTCGTGCAAGTCCTGCACCCAATCCATATCCTCATCGCCTGTCCACCATCGCGTAGCTCGATAGGCAGGTCGAGTGGCAATGGTACCAATGGCTCGTTCAAATTGAGCGACATCATAATGCGCTCTGACGTAATCCAAAATCGCTTGATAGCCGATGAGCAATTGGCCTGGCCCGCTATCCCGACGTTCATCGATGATGCCGTCATCGTCATTGTCGATCTTATCGTAATGGTTGCCAGGCGTTTCCAGATATGCATAACCCAAATATCCAGATTTTACGCAATTGGAAGAAAGGCCGACGCCGTGGCCTAATTTGTCCCAGGTGTAAACGAGATTTAAGCCGAATGACTTGTCGAAATAGGCGTTATCATCGTCAGACTCATAGACTCCATCACATGATAGCGCCGAGCCGCCGACACCAGAGTCCATGTACATTCCGAAAATGATATTATCCACATAATCGGTTGTGCCTTCATTGCTGATGTCGTAATGCCAGAAGATCACATTGCTGGACTGAGGATTGGACCATTGAAATCCGCGCACTTCAACGCGTAGTCCCATGCCACGACGGGTTTCATCGCGACTATCTGGGTAGAAATCCCATGCATCGTAAAAATCATCGTCCATGACAGTGAAGCTCTCCTGGTCGGCGTTGGGTCGCTTGCCGAAATAGCCGTTCCAGCTTCCGCTCCAGCCGGGATCATCGGGATCGTTGATCTTATCTGGCCAGATAGTGGGCCAGGTTCGAGGATCGTTGCTGATGGCAGGAGATCGCCCTTGATTGATGCTGGGATCAGCTTGAAAATAACCTGGTCTCGGCTCGTAGCGCATGATGCGATTGCGGATGGGGCTGGTGCCCTGGCGCTCGCGATAGCCAGTTTCCATGATATGAAAATAGACACCTTTGCGATCCAACAGCTTAGCCAGGACAAAGGGTGTGGTGCCGTCGGTGTAATTTAGTCCGCTTCCCTTGGGTACCTCACATGAATGAAAAACGCTCAAATCCACATTCCCAGGGTCAGGCGGATAGTCGCCGACCATGCCGTAGTTATAAAATACGGTGCGGATATTGGCGGCGTCATGATAGCCAGCCCGTTCGGCATCCACCCGACCGCGTTGCTCCGGCGGGACCACAGGTAGATATTGAGCCGATAGCCATATCGGACCCAGGCATAAAAGGATGAAACAAACGATTAAAAAGTTCAAATAGCGCATAACATCCCTCCATTGCTAATTGGCAGATCCTAGGGTTATCCCCAATTCGACGCGGCGAGGCGGATAGTACCGACCTGGATCGGCCAGTGTGGCGCGTTGCCCAATGGGGTTTAAGGAATAATCAGGACTACCGGTGTCATCGAAAACAAAGCCGTTCACAAATCTGGTATCGAGCAAATTGAGGACTCGCGCAAATAGGCTGATATTCATATTGCGCAAGCGAAAATATTTTTCAGCCCGCAAGTCGATTCGGATTGATGCCGGTTTTATCCCAGAATTGGCTTCTAACCCGCCGCCAAATCCAGCTTTGATTGCTGGTGTATATGGTTGACCGCTGCCATAACGAATGATGGTGCTGATCGTTAAGCTTTGAGGCAGCTCCACCAGAAGCGTCGCATTGAGCGTATGGCGTTGATCCCAATTGAGCGGGATTTGCCGCGGCCGTGGGTCTTCGCCAGCAGCGGCGCGAGTGGCGGTTTCCCTGGGATCACTGGAATTGCCCATAGCTCGTTGCCAAGTGTAATCAATCATGGTGCTAATTGGCCCCATGCGCCGTTGATCCACTGCGATGGTGAAGCCCAAAACATTTCCGAAATCGACATTGGTCAACCGCGCATATTCTGCGGCAGCATAAGTGGAGACAAACTCCACTCCTAACAAGTCTCGGATGTCCTTGTAGAAAATGCTAAAATCAATTCCCAAATCTGGCGTGAGAGCATGCTTGTAGCCAAATTCGTATTGAACGGTTTTTTCTGGCTTGATATCGGGATTGCCCATGACGCCATAGCTGATGCCGCCTGCTTGCAATTCATCCAAGATCTGATAATCGGAATTGGTGAAAATTTGTCCCAATCCCGGCATCTGATAAAAATGGCCATAAGCGAAAAATAGAGCAGCGCTTGCGGTCATTGGATACGAGACACCGATCCGTGGTGCTAAGGTGATCTTTTTCGAGGTCCGCTTAGGATATGAAGCTGGAGCTCCGGCGATGGCGTTGGCCGGGTTCTGCAAATCACTGGGAACAGTGGACCGGGCATCAAAATATTCCATTCTTGTCCCAGCGCGCACAATAAAATCGCGCCATTCAACTTGATCTTGGGCGTATGCCACCAATGAAATCGGGCGATAGGTTGCAATAGGAGGATAATCAGGCGGCTCATTGATGTGACGAGTCAATAAGAGGCCCGTCCCAATAATGTAGCCTGGTACACCGAACTGGACAGTAGAATATTGTAACTCGGCGCCGAATTTTGCCAGATGGGTTCGGGTCACCTGGCTGGTAAGCGCCGCTTTGGCGACAATGGTATTCGTGCGCTGTTTGAAGCGACTGAGATCAACTCCTTGAACGATCGCCCCTAATTCATAATTGGCATCCCCTTGTGGTGGACCTGCCGCATCATAGCGCGGGTCATTGAAATCTTTGTATGCATAATCATGATAGTCGAAATAATTTTGTCGCAAATTGAAATTATAGAAGGTACTCGGTGATAAAGTGTGGGTGATATCTAAGCCATGCACGACCGAGGTGGTTTGTTGTTTCGATCGGCCATCCGGATTCAATCGAAACGCGAAATTGTAGCGCTGAGATTTAATGACATTGTAGATGGCCTGATATTCCAATTGGATATTTTTAATCGAGCGATTGGTGAGCTTGACCAGGCCGGAGAGATCATCGGAATAGGACAGCGGCACTTCTTTATTATCCCCAGATGGCGTAAAAATGCGTCGCTCGAAATCAGCTCGATCCGTCGGTAGAAAGCGGCGCTTTCCAAAAATATAACCGTTGTCGACATAGCGACGGGTGTTCATAATAAAATAAGTGTTTGGCAGAAACGTTGGGCCGCTGAGGCTGAACTGATAGTTCTGGATCGCCAGCGGTCGAAATTTATCCTCGGCTTTGCGACGATCACCGCTGGTGTACATATAGTCGCTCAAAAAAGTCTCTGCATTCCAAGAAAACTTGTCTGAGCCAGATTTGAGCACCACGTTGACCACGCCGCTCATGGCCTGTCCATACTCGGCATCGAACGTGCCGCTGATGACCTGCACTTCTTGCAACAGCGAACGATCGATTTGTACGGAAGAGCTATTGTCATAAGTGTTATTGACCGTTACGCCATTGATTTGATATTGGACCTCCCCCAATCGACCGCCTCGAAAATGACCATCGACCACGCCCGCCTGAAGATCGACAATTTCATTTAATTGTCTGACTGGCATAATTTGGATATCCTTGCTGGTGACAGTTGAGACCGAGCTGGTGAGATTGAGTTCGACCACTGGCCGCTCAGCGACAACCGTTACCGCCTCCCCTTCGATGGTGCTTTCCTCTAGCACTGCGTCTAAGGTCGTTGTGTGGTCAACTGTTACCAACACATCCTGCACCACCCGATTTTTATATCCGATAAAAGAAAATCTGACCTGATAGCGTCCTGGTGGGATATTGATAACATTAAAATAGCCTTGCAGGTCAGCAGCCGCGCCGAGGTTAGTGCCAACCAGAATCACATTGGTGCCAGGCAAGGGCTGGCCATCCTTATCTGTGACGCGTCCAGCTAATTTGCCAGTTGTTCCGCTGTTCACGGTCACGGCCGTGCTCAGTACGAAAATGAACTGCACCAAAAACAATTCGAGGCAACGGACTAATACGTTGATTGGTTTTAATTTCATATTGAGCCTCTTAAACATTTCATGGTAGTGATCTAAATTTGAACTGATCTTCCCATACCTGTTCAAAGCATGAGACCTGCGATATCGAGACCGCTTTCAAGGGTGAAGATCATGATGAACCGATTTGTCTTGTGACGGTTTTTCCCCCAATTAAGCGCTTTGCAGAAGCTGGGGCATTCACCGATCAAATTTTCGTGAGCTGATCCTCAGCAATCCTAAAAACTAACAGCACGCAGTATCTATAATCAGAAAAACTAAAAAAGATCTCCTCTTTTAAATCTGGTTGCTGCATCTCCTGAAACATTTTTCATGAGCTGCTTTGTTTTGTCACGGCTTTTTCAATAACCATATCCTGTTCAATCCTGGATGGATCAATAAATCCCCCCGCTAAAAAGCGGGGGGATCTGGGAGGATGCATGTCGATTTAAAAGCCGTTTTAATTGTGATTTTAGAACTATTGGACCCCAAAAGTTCGATGAACTATTGAGGCCCAATTTTTAATAGTCGGAATGCAAAGTGAAGCGACTACTTCAACACGACCATCTTTCCAGTGGAGCTGACTGAAAGTTTATTGTTCCTACCAGAGACGGCCTGGAAATGATAGAAGTAGATGCCTGAACTGATTTTTTCGGCATTAAAGGTGACTTCGTTAATGCCTGCCTTTTGTAAGCCCAAGGGGATTTCGGCAACCATGCTGCCCAGGACATTGTAGACCTTCAATGTCACCCGGCTATCCTCTGGCAGCGCATAACGGATCACTGATGACGGATTGAATGGATTGGGGTAGTTGCCCAACACTGCAAATTTGGTCGGCAGATTGCTGGTTTTTCCGGCAATTTCTTTCACCCCGGTAAGCACCGCATTTGGATCCATATACGCCCAGGCGGGAGCAGCGGGCCATGAGCTTTCGCGCATCCACCACACTCGGTTGCCGTAGGTATCGGCTGGATTGGCGAACGCATCGCCATCGAACAACGTGGCACTAATGAACAACGCCCCATCGCCACGACCAACGGGATAACCCAGCTTGGTCAAATCAATGGCTAACTCAAAGCTATACCCCGCATCAATATCGTTGAAGTTGTTCACCGTCGTGCCAGGCTTCAACGCCATCGCCGCCTTCGAGGTCTTGAACGAATCGATCAACATCGGCAGATAGTCCAGCACCATCAACTGGCCCAGCGAATCCACCCGCACCGTCAACTCGCGACGCAACAAGTTGTTGTCACCAGGATCCACCGCAGCCCGATCGTTGATGATGAACCGAATCCCATCCCACAGATCGAACTGGTTCAAGCCCCAGACCGCCTGATCGCGCACATCCACGCCCAGGTACAGCATGTCGCCTTTGAAAAACCATTTGATGGTCGCATCGGCTGGATCCACCACTGGCGCTCGCACACTGTTGATCTCTGGCTGCCATTGACCACTGCGCCACGGCCCAATGCCAGGATAAGACGCCCGCAACGCATCATCCCCATAACGCAAATCCAGCCCATCGATCTTGGACCACACAGCTTCATCCAGCTTCCCATCGATCACTGGATCAGGATAATTGATCCCATTGGGAATCACCACCTCAGGCCCTACCTCAGGAACTGGCCCAGAATTGACCGTCACATCAGGCCGCGCGTAAATCCGCGCCACATCATAGGCCGAGGCATTGCCCCAGGGGCCGCACCACCACGTCCGATTGCTGCTGAACTTGTCATTATTGTGCGGCCAGTGCCAATCCGCATCGTAAATCGATATGTTGAACTCGATAATGTCGCCCTCAGCTTTGGTCACATCATAGCCGCGCGGCGTCAAATTGAACATGATCTCCGCAGTGTAGCCCTTATCAGGACTGCTGTCGTCGTTAGACACCCCATCGACAAACGTGGCCGCATCCCACACACTGCGATCGCCCGACGCCCAACCAAAAAATCCTGGCGATGCACCAACATTCCCCGTGTTGGGATCCGCCCAGCCCTCGGTCACCCAACCATAGAAATACTCAAAATTGGGCGCCGGCCGATCCGGCTTGGAATGATCCCGCATGTTCATCAGAAAACCATCAAACTGATTGAACAAACCACCACCCACTGAACTGTCCTTGACCACCACTGCCATGTACAAATTATTGCCCGACACCAAAAACTTAATCACCGCATCGGTCGGGTCGCTCGGCTTCACGCCCTGTTCATCGTGCCAACCACTGCCTGGAATCAACGCCGATGACTTGCCATACTGCAAACGCACCGACTCGGCTTTCTGCCAACCCGGCTCATCTAACTTGCCATCCAGCGTGATCGTCTCCGTGGTCGCCCGCGCCCAAATCACATTGGGTCGCTCCATCGCCTGAGCAAATTGGGTGATCGACATGACCAAAAGTGCCATGACCATCACTGCAACCAGCTTTAGCATTCCTCTCATAACTTTCCTCCTGAAAAATTGTTTTGAATAGAACTGGTGGATTAGAAATCTTAAAGACCACTTTAATTAACCGCAGGTGTGGTAAAAAATGAATCGCTAATATGAAAGTTTTCACCTCCCTTCCTTGCTGATGGTGAGAAATAAAAAGCAAGAAACAATTAAATAATCGAACTAATTGCATAGTTATCACAGCCACAGGACCCCCCAATGATCAATCCTGTGGAAAGTTCTTCTCGATATGGCTGTTCGGGATCAACTTCGCCATCGATCATCTGGAGCAGATAACGAACCGCCTTGCTCCCTAATTCTGAAATGGGGACGTGGACTGTTGTCAATCGAGGGGATAGCAATCGTCCGAGATAGATATCATCAAAGCCGACCACAGCCACGTCATCAGGTATCTTGATATTGGAGCTCTTGGCCGCTTCATAGCAGCCAACCGCCATCATATCATTAGCCGCAAAGATCGCATCGGGTCGGGTTTCCTGATTCATCAAGCGACCAAAACCATAGTAACCTGATCTGGCAGCAAAGTCACCCTGAACGATCAGCGAATTTTCCATCGGCAAATTATGCTTCGTGAGGGCATCGCTGAAGCCACGAAATCGCTCCTCCGCATCGCAGTTGCCCTCGGGTCCCAAAATCATCCCGATCCGCTGATAACCATGTTCAATTAGATGCTTGGTGATGGAAAAAGCACCATGATAATTATCGATATTAAAACAGACCGCATCAGGAATGGTATCATTGACATTCAACAGGACGACAGGTTTTTTGCTTTTCGATAACAGCGAAACCAAATCGGTTTGCATCTGGGGCGCCATGAGGATCACGCCATCCACCCGACCGCTGCTCATAAACTCCAGCAGCGTCTCCACAATATTGCGCTGGCTGTGAAAGCTGGACAGCATCACGTAGCGATTGGCACGATACGCCGTCTCGTCGATGCCACGGATAATTTCCATGAAAAATTCATCGACCAGTTCGGGCAAAATAACGCCGATGGTATCGGTTTGTTTTCGGGATAGACTGCGGGCGATGGGATTGGGTTTGTAGTTGAGTTCTCTGGCAATTTGCAGGATTTTTTGGCGGGTTTCTTCTCGGACAGGACCGTTGTTGTTCAAAGCTCGAGAGACTGTGGCTGTCGAAACCCCCGCACGACGAGCGATTTCGATGATATTGATATCCACGTGCACCCTATTGCTGTAACCGTTTTCACCAGATTTTTGCTGGCAAATTCGGGTAGATTTGAAAGCAATCTGTAAACGTTTACAATGATGTTCATAATATAAACTTTCAAAGTTGAAAAGTCAAGGGATTTTTTTAGGAATTGCAAATTTTTTGGGATTGGGAGTGCATCAGAATTTAAAATAATATTCATGGAAACCAGATCAAGTGTGCCAGGAAGATATTGTGAGAGGTGACGACAAATTTATTTTTTATTTTTTAGCCAAACAAGAGATCATTAACAAAAGCGCAAGCGTCTGGCGAGCTGAAAAAGAAGCTTAGTTAGTTCTTGTTGCAAAATTATCAAAACAGGATAAATTGTCATGTCAGTCCGCCAGTTGGCGGACTGGCATCTCATTTTTTGGTTTGAAATTTCGCTTTGCACATCGGTAGATCTCTGTCTTATCCAGTGGCAATCAACCTCAATCGACTAATGAGTTCTTATTGGACTGGTCCCAGTTTTTTTCATTTACTTCGCATCCAATGACATCAAAAATACTGGAATGGACGTTTATTGCTTTTGTCAATCCACAAATCACTTCAGGTTCGGATTGAGTGGATTGTCAACATTTCAGAAAAGAATAAAATCATCTGGCATATGAATAGCATCAAAATGAGATCATCCGCTAGGGTTTTTGATACAAAATCCTCCATAATGCCTATCAGCTAATAATAGCAGTTGAAGCGGATAATATCAACTCGTGCGCCAGAGGATAGATGATCTATCAAAACTACAGCTTTTTGCAGTTGATGAAAGTTGCAATTTAAAAAATGATCTTGCTCAATCATTAAGCGATTTATTAGCTGCACCTGAGATCATTTCAGCTACAAAGTTTTTAATTCTTACCATCACTGTATCTGCAGGCATATTGTTGCTTGTAAGAAAAACCTCAGATGCAACGGGTTTACTCCCGCAATCAGAGGCCGCAGCAGACAGGGCGTTAATTGCAGCGAGTGCACTGGCTGATATTTCAGCCTGCGCAAATGTGCCAACTGCTATTTTCCTGAAATCGTTTTTCGAAGTGATGTAGATTTTGCCGAAATAGATATCTATCATACGTTTCATTTCCCATGTCATATTCCAAAACCTTACCCCAGTTCCCAGGATTAGCATTTTACATTGCAGCAGATCCCTCATATTATTAATTTCGTTCGGAGTGGCTAATAGTGTTTTATACCCTTTCAACTTAAACTCGGATTCGATTCTTTCAGCAATAGTTTTGACATTTATATCCGAGGGAGTTGCTGTGGTGATGGCATCAGCTTCTTCGGGCTTGATTTCAGAAATTGTTTTTGAAGGGGAGCCATAGGAATAAACAACAAGAACATCGGCTGGTAGCAGCTTATTTTTACTTCTGGAGCCTTCTCTGAAACCGATACTTATGAAGCAGAGGACAATGACAATCAGTACGACTGCCAGAGTGAAGAATGATTTAACATTCAGCTTCGCCATAGATTATCATCCTTTAAAATTTTGGTGAATTATTACTATTTCATCAGGTCAATCAGAGTCGTGTCATTCCGAACGAAGTGAGGAATCTGTAAGTCCCATGGTTTCAACCATAGATAGATTCCTCGCTCCGCTCGGAATGACATGCTTTTTAAAATCTTTAGTTTTCGGACGGGCACTAATTAGAGTCTGTTCGGAAATTGCTAATTGTTCAGCAAAACAGTCATTCCGAACGAAGTGAGGAATCTGTAAGTCCCATGGTTTCAACCATAGATAGATTCCTCGCTCCGCTCGGAATGACATGCTTTTTAAAAATCTTTAGTTTTCGGACGGGCCACTAATTAGAGTTATTAAAAATCTTAATACACCGAAATCCGATTGTTGAGGCCCTGTCCATTCCAGGGTACATCAAGAAATATTTAACATGAGAGTTGTAGCTCTGAGAGCCTCCGACAATTCCACCGTAAGGTGCACCAGGCAGATACCACCATGAACTTCGCATAAGCCACCGACTGCAGCCGCCACGCAATGTGACAAATCGGTTATACCCGTCGAACCTTTCACTCTCATTCCATTCAAAGACCTCGTTATAAATAAATTCTTCCCCAAGGGTCTCCGCAGCTAATTGCCATTCCCATTCTGTGGGCAGCCGCATACCCGCCCATGCTGCAAAAGCCCTGGCATCTTCGAGGCTAACATAAACGACAGGTTTGTCGAGAAGAGAATCGGGACACTGATCGCCGTTCCAATGTTTGAGAAAATTATCAGGGAAACGGGATTTGTAACCAGTTGATCTCAAAAATTCATTGAATTGCCTGTTGGTTACAACCCTTGTCATAATTGCAAAAGAGGGTAAGGTTTCCTCATGGGTGTGTTTGATATATTGTGCTCCGTTTTCATAAGATATGACCAGATCATGATTATCTTTAGCATCCATGTTCGGATAGCAGAGTCCCTCACGCCAGATGTGCATACAGGTAAATTTGTAGTGCCCGCCTTTAATTTCCAGCAGATCGAGATCTCGTATATGACCGACCTGTTCCGCCTTGTGGTAGTCATACCTTAGCGGTTTTTTGATTGAAACTTCTTTGTCATATTCATCTTTTGCAGAAAACGGTGTCGAAGTTTCGTGTCTTTGCTTCTGCAAAAGCTTTAGAAGTTTTCTGTTTGTTTCGCCAGTTTGGAGCAGACATCCAAAACCGTTAATCTTCACATTTACGTATGATTTGTTATTTTCCATGAAAGGCTTGAGTTCTTCACCATTCCACAGATCGAAATATTTCAGGTTCATGCCAGACTTGACTTCAATTTTAACGGTGGCTTCTGTTCCAGCAGTAGTGTCTACAAGATTGGTGATAATTAAACCTTTATCCTGCCATTCACTGGCGACCACATTTTTATTATTTGTCGGCATAAAAGGTTTCCATCGGTCGCTAATATACAATTTCCCATACGCTCTCCAGATCGCATTCATTTTGCGCAGAGTTTGACGATGGGTGGCATTCCACAGATTCATGGTTCCGAAAATATTTTCCCATAATAATATGCCCTGGCCGTTGATCCACGCATGGGCAAGGATAGGTTTACGGTCTTTCGCCATGCGCTTGACAAAGTGTTGCTTATGCGCAGGCATCAGCCATTTCTGGTGCGACAGGTCCGTGTAATGAAACGGGACAATTTCCTGCCCCCAGGAACAGGTTACAGCATCTGGGCCGAACAGGTCTTTGAAATCTGGTAGAATTTCAGAAGAGAAAGCGACTGCTCTGTGATAGCGGGCCACTTCGTTTCGGATGGAGGTTTCAGTGTCGAAAATTGAAATCGAGCCTTTGGCACTTCTCCATGTATCGAGGAATATCCCGTCGGCGCCAGTCTGATCAATTATTTTTGCCAGTTCTTGGAAATCATCTTTTTCTGGTCGGCGGGTGTCAAGATCCCAGGGATTATAGGTGAGAAAAACTCTCACCCCATTGCGGTGAAAATCATTAACTACCTGCTTTAAGCCAGCAATTCCTCCTGGAAGTGCATCAAAAAAATCGAACTGGTTCCGCTCATCAATGCCAATATTCGGGTAGCTGTGCCATAGAATAACAGAATTGAGCCCGCCAAATTCTTTTACCATTTTTCGACAATAGCTGTCAACCAAATATTTTCCTTTTTCAGGCGACCAGAACGTATGGTCCCACATAAAAATAAGTCCCATCAGGAAATTTTCATTATTCCATGCAAGCTCCTCTGGAATGATCAATTGGTTATTATTAGCCTGTTTAGCCAGGTAAGCATCAATGTTCTGACGGACCCATTCTCTTTTGCGATCCTTTTGCACAACCAGCCGAAGGTCATAAATAAAGATTTTTGTCTCTGTTTGGGATGGTGCAAACCGCATAATTGGTACGATGGCAAAACTATCAGAAGCGAAGGGTGGCACTTTTAATGTTTTGCTGAATGCAATCCATTCTTCCGAAGGATTTATCAGAAGGCTGTCGGTAGCTTTTATTTTTTTCCTCACCACATAGCTCTGTTCTTCTCCCCGAGTTTTAAGATCAAAATCAAAATAAATGATTGATGGAAGTGGATGTAGACGACTGAAGCCCTTAATTTGAAATTCTTCCCCAGGCTGAAGCTTCAATTGATAAGCAAACGTGTCAAAATGAATCGCCTGGTCTCCCATGGCAGGAAATTCGATTCGCAGATAAGGTTCTTGTCTTCCGATCGAGGACCGAACTTTATCACGATAGGCAAGGATAGCACGGTACCAGTTTTCCCAATCATCAGGTTCAGGTGCTTTAATGAATGAGCTATTGAAATCGAGGTCTTCCACAAAGCACCAGGTTACATTGCTGCCGCTGGTGCCAACAGTCCATTGCGAGAAAGGATATTCAGTTTTTGCCCCTTGATCAAAGTAAGAGTGAAACAAAGGTAGAAAAAGAAGCAGACTAACTAATCGACTCATATCTCAAAAATAGGTTAAAAACTTAAAAATAAAATTCTGATATTAGAAATTTAGCCGACTGCTTTGATCCTTCATAATCAAATCAGGAAGAACCTGCCGCAAAATTCGGTGACTTATTTGGTACGCCATTAAAGCTGCGGAAGGTTAGCAACCTCCCGCAGGTTAATCTGTACTTACTTCAAATTATTATTGTCTAATTCTAATCCTGTGGGCTTCAACCAGGAATAATTTTCCCTCATAATGTTCAGCATCTTGATTTTTCAGCAAATAATCCTTTAGCCTTGTTATGATATATGGAATAGTTTCTGGATGGTTTCTCACCTGGATTGCAACAATTCCTTTATAATTTGAAGGAGGGTAGGTAACAATATCAGCAAAGTCACCATTCAATGAGATAAGAATCGAATTTAATTCCTGTGCTGTTGAAATAACGATTGAATCAGGTGAATCTTTGGGAATATAGTCTTTCAAACGATAGATTTCAAAACCTGAGTCTATTAGGGAATTGATAATATAAGTTGGCACACAATGATCTGCAAAAAACTTTAACTCAATCATGCAGCGACCTCAAATTCTGCCAGATCTCGGGCATAGTCGAGACAGGCAGCAATCTGTTCTTCTGTTAAATCTGGGAATTCTTGAATAATTTGGTCAAAAGAGTACCTGGCAGAGAGATACCCCAGTATCAGACTCACAGGAATTCTGGTGCCTTTGATTCGAGGCTTGCCACGTAGCACGTCTGATGTACTAACAATGTACTTTTTCCAATTGTGATCCATAGGTTGTTCCTCTCAGGGATTACCTGACTACAACTAAATTATATTCACTAAATATTTTTTGAAATAAATATACAAAAATAAATCTCTTTGTCAACACATTTTTAATTCCATTCCAGATTTTTTCAAAATAAAACCTGTGCCTTTATTTCATCTGCCCTAATTACCGCAGTACCCAATGCCCCAATGTCCCAATTACCCAACACCCCCAACTCACTCCTTCACTCCCCCCAGCATAATCCCCTGAATATAATACTTCTGCAAGAGCATGAACACAATCAGCACAGGCAAAATCGTGATCACCGAGCCCGCCATCATCAATTCGGGATCGGGAGTATGTTCGCCTAATAGATTCGCCAGGGCAACAGGGAGGGTATACATCTCCTCTTTGGTCATCACGATCAATGGCCAGAGGAAATCGTTCCAGGTGCCCATAAAAGTAAATAGCGCTAATGTGACCAACACGGGTTTGGCCAACGGCAGAATGATGCGCCAATAGATGGCAAAATCTCTGGCGCCATCGATGCGGGCGGCTTCGATCAGGCTGTCGGGCACGCTTTGCAGGTATTGGCGGATTAAAAAGATGCCGAAGATGCTGGCCATGCCTGGAATGATGATGCCGAAATAGGTGTTCAAGAGTCCCAGTTTGTTCAGCAACAGAAAGACGGGAAGCATGGTCACCTGGCCAGGGATGATCATCGAAGATAACAGAAAAACGAACAGTGGTCGTTTGGCTCGAAAGCTGAACTTGGCAAAGGCGTAGCCCGCCAGCGAATTGACGAATAATGAAACGAAGGTCACCGAGACAGCCAGAATGAGACTATTCAGGAAAAATCGCCCCAGGCTCAGCCGCTGAAACAGAAACTGGTATTGGGCCAGGGTGAATTCGCTGGGGAGAAATCGGGGCGGAAACGAGCTGGCTTCGCCGCTTTTCATGAACGAGGCGGCCAGCATCCACAGAAATGGCAAAAGGGTGATGAATGAAATCAATATCATGACGAGGTGCAAGCCGATCATGGCCGAGTATTTTCTGAAAAATTTATTCGTTTTCATGCTTCGCCTCGCTTTCTCAGGGACAATTGAACCATGGCAAAAAAGAAGACGATGATAAAAAGAATGAAGGCGATGGCTGAGGCATAGCCCATGCGCCACCAGCGGAAGCCCTGTTGATATAGATAGAGCACGATGCTGAGCGTGGCATTGAGCGGCCCGCCCTGGGTCATCACATACGGCTCGGCGAAAAATTGGAAGTAGCCGATGATGGTCATGATGGTCACAAAAAAGGTCGTCGGCGCCAGTTGCGGCACGGTGACGTGGACGAACTGTCGCCACCAGCCAGCGCCATCGATGCGGGCGGCTTCGTAGAGATAATCGGGAATCGCCTGCAATCCCGCCAGAAAGATCATCATGTGGTAGCCAAAGTTTTTCCAGACGGCCAGCAGAATCAGCGCAGGCATGGCCCAATGTGGATCGCCAAGCCAGTCCACGCCCTGAATGCCGATCTGCGAGAGCAGATAATTGATAATTCCGAAACGGGGATGATAGAGATAGCGCCAGACCACAGCCACGGCCACCAGCGTGGTGACCACGGGCATGAAAAACGCCAGCCGAAACCAGTTGCGAAAATAGAGCAAGCGGGAATTCAGCGCAATTGCTGCTAACAGCGAGACGATGATGGTCAGCGGGCCGCCGACGATAACGAAGTAAAACGTGTTGGCCAGCGCCTTCCAGAACAGCGGATCGCTCAGCAGTTGGGAGTAATTGCCGAACAAAATGAACCGAGCTCGCTGCAAATTTCCCAGCGAATAGATGTCGAAATCGGTGAAGCTCATCAGAAACGCCGCCGCCACAGGCAGAAAGAAAAAGATGAGCAGCGTTCCCAGGGCTGGGGCTAAGAAGAAATAGGGGGTGTAGATTTTTTTGTGCATAGTTAAATTTTTTCTCTTTTATAGAGATCCGCAAAATAGGATCAATTGTCATTTCGAGCGAACAGCGTGTGTAAAAACTCATATATTTCAGTCATTCCGAATGGAGCGAAGCGGAATGAGGAATCTAAAGCTTAAACGATACTAATGATTTGTACAGATTCCTCTCCGCCGATTGGCGGATCGAAATGACTTGTTTTGTCCAAAAATTTTCATTTTTACATAGCCAGGAGGCGATAACTCTGATTTGTCTGTCATAGTTCTTTTAAAAACAGATTCCTCACTCCTCCGTCCGCCAGTCGGCGGACGGATTCGTTCGGAATGACAATAATTTTTCAATTTTCAGAAATCGATATCTTCATGATCGGACGGCATCGCCTTTATGCGATGCAAGTGAAATCCAAAAGGTCTTCTTTCGGCAGATCACATTAAAAATTGATCTTCCGAAGGAAGGGATTTCACTCCTGATCGATCATATTCTTTGATAGTAGCCACTGCCGCTTTTCCAGAATCCGATCCACATCCCGATTCAAATTGGCTACCGCCTTTTCCAGGCTCACCCGACCAAAGATCACTTTCTCCAGATGTTCCTGGATTTTGACCGCCACCTGCTCCCATTCGGCAATCTTGGGAGTCGGAACCACATGTTCCAATTGCGTGTAGAACGCTGCCATCTCCCGATCCTGCCGAATGATATCAGCGTTCCAGGCGGATTTCACTGCAGGCAGGTCCAACGTCAATTTGAAAAATTCGACCTGGATCTCAGGCTGGGAGAGGAACTCGATCAACTTCCACGCCGCCGCAGATCGCTTTGAATTGTTGAAAATCACCAGGCTGGAACCGCCCGCAATGGAGTTGAAATTGGCGCTGGCAGGGATCAGCGCCGTGCTCCAGCGACCCGTCAATTCGGGATAGCGCTTGCGGATCTCGTTCACGTTCCAGGGGCCTGTGATCATCATGGCGAACAGCCCATCGGAGAAGCCCTGATAGATGTTGGATACCTCAGTCATGCTGCGGATGGCCAGGCTATCGTCAAAAAATTTAATATAAAACCGCAGTGCCTCCACTGTGGCCGAATCATCGAAGGCGCCATAGCAATCGTTGGTTTTCAACAATCGCCCGCCATTGGATAAAATCAGGATCACGGGCACGCCCCAATCATTATAAATCAGCGAGAAAAAAGCAGCATAGCGGCGCTGCTTCGATGAAGAGAGCTTCTTGATTTTGTAAGACAAGTCGAGCCATTCATCCCAGTTTTGGGGTGGCTGCTGAAAACCAGCCTGGGCTAAAATATCCTTTCGATAAAACAGCAATCGAGTGTCCACGTACCAGGGGATGCCGTATACGGATTTGCCGATGACGTTGGTATTCCAGATGCCTTCGAAATAGTTTTCTTTATTGACGATAGCAGAATGATCGATCAACGAATCAAGCTCCAACAGCGAGCCGATGGCCTGAAATTCGGGGATCCAGGTATTGCCCAACTGGCAGATATCGGGCGTAGATTGGCCCGCCACGGCGGTGAGCAGTTTTTCATGCGCTGCCCCCCAGGGGATTGACTGGACCTTCACTTTGATGTCGGGATGCTGCGCTTCGAACTGGCGGATCAATGGTTGGACATTTTCACCCTCAGCGCCCATTGCCCAGAAGGTGATTTCGGTTTGGTCGGATGGATTTCGATGACAGCTAATCAGTTGACAAAAAAGAAGCAAACAGATGAAAATTGGGAGACGGTGAGAACGACATTTGTTCATCTGATGAGCCCTTTTGGCGAATGAATCTTGATGACTGTA
>JAPDPQ010000054.1 GCA_034506395.1 candidate division KSB1 bacterium
AATATTAAACAGAATACAGCCAATGGTGATAACCACAAAGTAGTTGATGAATTCGGCAATATATTTGGTAGCACTCATGTGACCCTCCTAAATGGTTTTTGGCTTCTGGCTTTTGGCTTTTCGCTTTTGGCTGCTGGCTATTTGCATTCCTCCTGCGACCTATCGCTTCAGCTATTCTGCAACTTTTGTTCACATTCCCAAATTTATTTTATGTCTTCCATCTGCCTTTTGACGTTTGCCATTTCATATTTCACGTCTCACACCTGCCGTTTTACAAAAAAATCCGTGATGAACCGCGCTATCCGTGTCATCCGCGTGCTATTTTTTCGGTTATTCCGAATAAAATTCGATCATCCGCTGGATGGCCCGCTGGCAGACCAGGCAGAACTTGCGCTCGCGGTTGCCGAACATCAGGCAGTTCATCATGGGACGGTACAGTCCTTTGGCGGAATATCCCGCACCCTCGAACGCGCCGACTTTATCCTCCAGATGGCGGTATTTCTCGCGCACCTGATCCATTTGCTTGTTGATCGCATCAATTTTTTTCTGAAAATCCGCCCTGACTTTGTCGATCTTGGATTTTGGTGCGCCCGATTTTTCTAATTTGTCCAATTGCTCCCGCATCTCTTTTCGATTTTTTTGAAGCTCAGCCTGCAGCGCCTCAAATTCCTCTTTGCCCCAATTAGTCGGTATGGATATGCCTGGCGAAACCAGATCCTTCCATTTGATGTTTTCGGGATCGAGCAGCGCGGTGATGTTGGGATCCGTCGGCTCAACGCCAGGGGGATAGAACTCATTATAGGCCACATCCGAGGTGTAATATTCGTCGCCCAGCCCAGCGAACGAATGGCCGAACTCGTGGATGAACACTTCTTCGCTCAGTTGGTTATCCACAGTGGAGATGGCATAAAAATTATAGATCCCGCCGCCGCCGTAACGCGGGGAGTTCACCAGAATGACGATGGCATCGTATGGCACACAGGCTGCGATGTCGTGGATCGTTCGATTATCTTCGGTCAACAAATAGCGATCCAGGTCCAGAGCATTGAACGAGGAATTCAAACTGGTCTCTTTGAAAATGCCCTCACGCGGCTGATCCACGCCGCTCTCTGGCGATGGCCGAAACACGCCGTAGATATTAAAGCGATCCTTCAGCCGATCGTAAGGTGCCACTGCAAACAGGGCTTTGATGAACCGATCCACGTCCTGTTTGAATTTATCGAACTCTTGAGCGGTGTATCCCTCGGCGAGAAAGGCGAGATCGACTTTGCTATGCGGGTGACCATTTTTCAGCGCCTCGTAGATCCAATCGCCAGAATCGGTATTCTCCCTGTTGATATGATAATCGGCAGGATCGATTCGGTATTGAAACAGCGGCTCGAGGATATTTTGCCGATTGCGGCGCTCAAACACCAATAGCACTGGCTTTTTCGGACAGGGGATCAGCACCGTCTCATGATAGGTTCGCTTGATGCCCTGAATGGCAGGATTGGTGGTGGTATATTCGCCAAAATAGGTGGCATATCCTCTTGAATAGATGAGACGATTGGACGCAATGTCATAGACTTTGATTTCATACTTGCCATGATTGAATGGATCAATTAGATGTTTGGGATTGCCAGCCCAAAGCCCTTGCAGGTACAGTTGATCGATGGTGATGAATTCCTCCTTCGCATCGCCGATGTGATAGTAATCGACCCGAAGGGTTTGGTCGAGAAAATAATCATCGAATTGGATCGGAGTTTGTGAAAAGGTAGCAAAAGGGATGATGAAAAACAGCACCAAAACAACGCTTTTTCTCATGGCTTGCTCCGAATAAAAAAAAATGAATGGTTGCCTTTCCAATCGGCCTTGCCGATGAAAGGATTGTTTCACGAGCGAAACCGCTGGAATAGAGTCCTGAAAAATGAACACATTGCGAATATCTGAATGTCACTCCTGCGCATGCAAGAGCCTTTTTATCCCATAAGATGTCACTCCTGCGCATGCAAGAGCCTTTTTATCCCATAAGATGTCACTCCTGCGCATGCAGGAGTCTCTTTATCCCATGAAATGTCACTCCTGCGAATGCAGGAGTCCCTTTATCCTTCGAATCGACAAATTCAGAGATGCCTGCATTCGCAGGCATGACATCCGTTTTGCAATGGATTCGAAGTTCGAAGGGATCAATGGTTCAGAAACCTGAGCGCTGAAAAAGAGCAAATTGATCGAATTTTGCAGAGGTCCATTCATCAATAGCAACGCATTTTAATCTGAAGGCATGCATTGCCGATCTATCATTTGTTCAAAGATTCCGCTTTTTTGAAATCGTGGCTAAAGCAGCAGCGCCAACAGCTTCAATGCGCTTTCTTTTCCGAATTCCCCAACTTCCAGCACCGGTCCGACGCAGGAGGGGCATCCGGACTTGCACTTGCATTCCGCAATCAGTTTTTTTGCTGCTTGCAATAGATCGTCATGGGCGAGAAATAGCTTTCGGCTGTAGCCAACGCCGCCTGGATAAGCATCATAAATATAAATGGTCGCCTTTTTTGAAAAAGGGGCTTTGATCATGGGAACGGTGCGCAGATCGCTGGGATCACCCATGACGAAAAATGGGGCGACGTTTTCCAGCACATTTGCTAAAGCCTTCAGGGCATCGCCCAGATCCGCTTGAGACATTTGTAATTTCTTTTCTATGTCCTCATCGAACTCCAACCAATAGGCGGTGGTATGCATCTCGAGCTCTGGCAAATGGACATTGCCCATACCGATATTCTCATGGGTGTGAAATTTTATCTTTTTATAAGCAACCGTCACCGTCGTGACGCTCACTTCGCCGTGCGCTTTGTCGCCACCCTTGACGGGTAGCGACTCAAAGACATCCAACACCTTAAGATCGGTCTTGCTCTGGGCATCGGTATAATGATCGACATCCACTTCTCGGACATACGCTTTGCGCCGCTCCCAATCCAATTTATCGACATGATATTGTCGGCTTTCATGAATATAAATAGCATCTTCATGAATCAACATCGGTGCGCTGAAGTAATCCACCTCGCCGATGACGCGATCATCATAAGTGGTATCGATAATGACAAAATTTTCGGGCGAGGCGCTGCGCAAACTGATCTCTTGGGCTGGATAAATCTCGCTGGTCCAGTGCCAGCGATTGCCCACATGATGCAAAACACCATGTTCTTCCAGATAAGAGAGCATTTCATGAGTGGCATCTACTCCGAATCGCTCGCCATCCTCGAACGGCAATTCGAAAGCCGCGCATTTGAGATGGCTCATCAGGATAATTAGGTTATTGGGATCGACGATACCAGTTTCTGGCGATCGGCCGAAAAAGTATTCGGGATGGTTGATAATGAACTGATCGATTGGGGTGCTGGAGGCGATGAGAATAGCGACCGAGGTCTCAGCCCGACGACCAGCCCGGCCAGCCTGCTGCCAGCTACTGGTAATGGTGCCGGGATATCCAGCCATTAGGCAGACCGAAAGTTGCCCAATATCGATCCCCAATTCCAGGGCATTGGTGCTCACCACCCCCAAAATCTCGCCACTGCGCAATCCACGTTCGATTTCCCGGCGCTCCAGCGGCAAATAGCCCCCTCGATAGCCGCGAATGAGCCGACCAGATCTCCCGAGCTTCTGCATGATCTCTTTTAAATAAGTCACCAGGATCTCGACGCGCAACCGGCTTCTCGCAAAAACGATGGTTTGGATTTTAGCGGCTAAAAACTTCTCCGCCAATTTCGTCGTCTCGTTCACAACCGAGCGGCGAATTCCCAGCTCATAGTTCACAATTGGCGGATTGTAGAGAATAAAATGCTTTTCCCCGGCCGGCGCGCCATTATTATCGACCAACTCGCACGGCGCCTCGATCAGCTTTTCGGTGAGCTCTTTGGGATTGCCAATGGTCGCGGAACAGCAAATGAATTGGGGGTCGCTGCCATAGAACCTGCAAACCCGCTTCAGTCGCCGGATGATATTGGCCAGATGGCTTCCAAATACGCCTCGATAATGATGAATTTCATCAATGACAACGTATTTCAAATTTTCAAACAGCTTGATCCATTTTGTATGGTGCGGTAGAATACCCTGATGCAGCATATCCGGATTGGTCACCACAATATGCCCAGCCGATCGAATAGCCTTACGCGCCGAGGCAGGTGTATCGCCATCAAAGGTATAAGTTTTGATGTTTCTATTCAAAGCCGAAGAGATGCCGTAAAGCTCGTCCAATTGATCCTGGGAGAGGGCTTTGGTTGGAAAGAGATAAAGGGAGCGCGCCTCGGGATTTTCGATCAACGCATTGAGCACTGGAATATTGTAGCAGAGGGTCTTCCCCGAAGCTGTAGGCGTCACCACCACCACATTTTTTTTATGCAGAATTGCGTCGATCGCTGTGGCTTGATGGGTGAAAAGCTTCTGGATCCCGCGGTTTTGGAGCACGCGAATGAGATCAGGATGGATGGAGGGAGGATACTCTGCGTATTGCGCCTCCTGGGCAGGGATCTTTTGCCAGTGAGTAATGTTGGCCACAATGTCCGGATCTGAACGGATGAGATCTAAAATTTGTTCAACGGTCATAAGCACTGTTTCCTATCAAAGCTACCCCCAAGATTGACTGCATATCAGATAGCTGCCATCTAAAGCCATCTGATATTGATCGTCACCCAATTGAAGATTCACACAAGCAAAAATATCATGATGAAATTTGATTCTAATGTACCGAGAAATTCAAAGCTACATTCGGAATAAAATTTTTTGGATCAAAATAAATAAAATTTCAGTAGATGTCAAGGGAAAATTTTGCGGGGACGGAAATGCCAATCCTTCTCATTTCCGTCAGTTGACTGGCAAATGTAAGGGCACCACGGATGAATACAAAGTGGAAGAAGAGATTAAGACCGAAACTTAGTGAGAAGGTGCTTTAATTTATTAAAAGGAACCTACCTGGGTAAGGCATTGGTCGTCTACGCGCCTAACATCTTCGAAAACGATGGGACTATAAAACTTTGATCCAAACTTTTCTTCTTCTTGGGCCATCGAATTCGCAGAAAAAGACCGATTGCCAAGTGCCAAATTTCGGCCGACCGTTTTCGATGATGATCGAAATTGAGCATCCCACCAGGCTGGATTTTATGTGAGCTGCAGAGTTTCCTTCAACATGGGCATAATGATCGTTAAACGGGATCGTTTTGTTCAATTCTTTCAGTATATCCACTGCTACATTCGGATCGGTGTTCTCGTTGATGATAATTCCCGCAGTGGTATGGGGCACAAATACGCAACAAATGCCATCTTTCACGCCGCTCTCGGCAATCGCTTCGCGGATCAAATGATCGATGTTAACCAGTTCCGTCCGAGACGAAGTGGATATCGAGTACTCAAGCGTTTTGGACACAGGATCTTTCCTCCCGATTTGATTCAATTTGAATTTGGCTTATCCAGCATGACCTTTGCTTTGGCTTTTGCATTCGGCTTAATGGTTGCAATCGAAAAATCTTCGAGCTATTGAATTCTGGATTTCAGCATTGAGCTGAAATGGATTTTCAAAGTCAAAGATATTGAAACTATCTTGTCTCTTCCTCGCCAGACCGATAAGATTTTCATTTGGCATTTTTCATCAAGTTTTTCGCTCCTTTTTCTTAGCCGCCGGAAACAGAATATTATTCAAAATCAATCGATAGCCAGGGGAATTTTTATGCAGCGACAATTGGGTCTCTGGATCACCGACGAAATGCTGGTAATCTTCAGGGTCGTGACCGCCATAAAACGTGAAAGTCCCCCGTCCAATATTGCCGTGAATGTATTTCACCTGCTCAGTGCCTTCGGATTCCGCCATGATGACCACGGACTTTTTGATGAGACTCTTTTTAAACCCTGTGGTTTGTCCCATAAAACCCTTGATCACTGACACATGATTTTGCGTCAGCATGGTAGGAACGGGGTCCCATTTAGCTGAAAAATCGAACAGCGTAAAATAATCGCTCTCTGGTCGCCGCAGGATGGGGTTATCGCTGGGAGGAATATCGATATCGGAGAATTCATAGATCATGGGATCGGTGATGACTTTGAAATTTTCGAACGCATAGCATTTGTTGAAATCGAGTTTTTGCTGGCAATTTGGATCGATGGGGTCACCATCAAATACCGCATCGCAAATATCCGTGCCTTCTGCAGCAAGGGCGATGTCGTAAGTGTCGGTTCCCGAACACATGGCAAAAAGAAATCCGCCTCGCAGCACATATTCATGAATCATCTTCGCCACAGCCAATTTCAATTGCGATACCTTTTTAAATCCCATCTCCTTTGCCATCGCCTCGTTAATTTGAACCATCTCGATATACCAAGGCGCATTGCGATAGTTGCGATAAAATTTGCCGTACTGGCCTGTAAAATCCTCATGATGCAAATGCAGCCAATCATATTTCTCAAGTTCACCGCGAAGGACCTCTTTATCCCATAATTTGGTGTAGGGGACTTCGGCATAATCCAATGCCAAGGCTACGGCATCATCCCATTTGGTCTCCCTGGGCGATTGATAAATAGCGATCTCTGGCGCCTTTTCCAACAACACCACTTCCATATTGTTCTCTTCAATCGTGGCATAAATTTGAGCCGCCTGCGTTCCTGAAATGTTTTCGTATGAAACGCCTCTGATGCGTAACTCCCGCTCGATTGCCGCATTGTAATCCGTCAAAAACGATCCCCCTCGATAATTGAGCAGCCACTCCACATTGATCCCTTTCTGCAAGGTCCAATAAGCCACACCGTACGCCTTCAAATGATCTGTCTGCTTCAGATCCATGGGGATCAGGATTTTTTGGGAGAAAGCGGGGGTCGAAAATATTATCATTGCAATTGAAATAATTTTCAGGAAACAAATTTGACGCATACGTTAACCTGTGATAAAGTGCTTTTAATTTACCCATTCCTTACTTAAAATTTTATCTTGAAAACAGAAAATTGATCCCACCAAATCAACAATTTTTCACCCAAATTAGCCGATTACCGAATTACCTTATTGCCTCTTTCGAGGCCCCGAATCCGCTTTCGCACCTCTTCGAGGAACACACTATTCGGATAACTGGCCAATACCACCTCATACGCCTGCTGCGCCTTGGAATATTCTTTCAATCCAACCTCATAAATCTCACCGATCATCTTCTGGGCCAGATCGCAATGCACGCTTTGAGGCTGTTTTTGAATCAGGGTCTGAAAGGCGGATAATGCTTGCTGGTAACGGCCCAACTGATATTCCAGTTGACCGATTCTGAGCCAGGCATCATCCAGCAAAGTTTCAGCATTGCTGTTTTGAGCAATTTCATAAAATATTTTTAAAGCCTTTTCATACTGCTTTTGCTCGATCAATAGACTGGCCGTTGCAAATTTTTTCAGCCATTCAGGAGATCCCTTGTTCTCTTCAATGAACAGCACAAAGTCGATGGCATCGTTAACATAAAAACCAGCCTTGTCATCGGTGATATTCACTGGTTCAGATTTGATCTGTGAGAAGCTTTTTAATGCTGCATCGAAATTCCCGTTCCAATAATCGATCTTACCTATTTCAAGCAGCGCCCTTTTTTCCACATCATCATTCCCCCTATATCTCGCGGCCATCTGGTTGTACCAATTTTTGGCCTGATCTAGTAAGCCCCGCATAATGTAACAATCGCCGATCCGAAACATGGCCTCAAAATTGAGCTCTGGTTGTCCAGGATTTTTCAGCACATTTTGAAAATAACCTTCAGCTTCTTCTGGAACTGAAAAATGATCCAGCTTGATGACGCCGATGCGATATAAGCTCTGCTTGGCGAGGGGCGAGTTTTTCAACGTATTGATAATCTCCTGATAAATGAGCACCGCGCTGGTAAAATCACCTAATTTCTCATAGGCATTCGCAAGACCATATTTGGCGTTCGCTGCATAAGGAGAATCTGGGTACCGGGTCAGCAACATCTGATAAGCCTGGGCCGCAAATTGATATTTGCCATCATTAAAAGCGCCCTGGGCAAAAGTAAATAGCTGATTGCCAATTTTCTGCTTGTCTCGTTCGGGGCGAGTAACAAGATACTCATCGATGAGTGAAAATTCCTCCATCGCAGCTTGATAATTTGAGCTGCGCATGTAAAATGAGGCCAATAAATTTCGCAAAGCGATATTGCTGCTGTTTTCCTTAATCTTTTGCATCAAGAGTCGTTCGATCTGAGGGATCAGCTCTGGTTCGTCGGCCAAATTGGTGATGCTTTGCTCAACAAAAGAATACTGTTCAGGATAAAGCCCCAAATAGTCCAGATATAATGCAATTGCTTTCTCGTAATCCATTCTTGCTTGATGTAAATTAGCCAGCTCAAGGATAAAAAGATGATGATCTTTCATCGTCGAGCGACCTTTTTCATAGACCTTGATCGCCTCATCATATAATCGATTGGAGATCATAGCTGCCGCCACAATCTGATAAATCGATGGATTTTTGGGATTCTTTTGAATCATCGCATTCCAAGCTGACAACGCCTGTTCCACCTGACCCAATTTGTAATACGCGTCTCCCAAATCCGCCTCAATCAGCGGCGAGGGATTCGTCACCAGCATCTGCTGCACTGCCGCCAACGCCTGATCGAATTGCTTCAAATTGGTCAGATTTTGTTTCACGCCCCGATAATAAACCACATTCTGCGGCTCATCCCGCCACAGGCGCTGATATATTTCCAGCGCCCGAGCAAACTGCCCCAATTGTTCATAGCTCCGAGCTAGGCTCAATAGCCGTTCCGTTTGAATCTGTTGTTGCGTCCTTTGTTGCTGGGCATAAGCGGTCGACACTAAAAATATCAGAATGAATATTTTTTTTATCATGATGATACCAGAAACTTTCTATTCAATAAAATTTGACCCAATTTGCTCATCAAAATTCAACAGCCTATAGATGCCATTTCGAGCGAAGCGAGAAATCTGTTTATTGTACCGACCTAATCTTACAAATAAAGAGATTCCTCACTGCGCTTCGGTTCGTTCGGAATGACATGACTGAATTTAATCTGACATATTTACCATAAAATTTATTCCCCCACAGAATTGGGATCCCACAAAAATATGACCTCTAATATGCTTTTGAAACGATATCCAAATCACAAATGAAAGCAATTTTGTGGGACACCATTTCTGTGGGAGAAAATTCTTTTTATTTCTGTTCTGAACTTCCAGCCGCCTCTTTCATCAACGCCTCAAAATATTTCCGAATTAACTCCTGATAATCTCTGGTATAGCCTTCTTTCAGTGCCTTCAGAAGATCACGCTGGATTTGAATGGATCGTTCTCCCAGATCGGGAGGCAGATCGCCTGGATTGATGGGAAGATATTTTTTTGCCGTCTCTGCCTTGCGCTTGCGGCTGTAATCCTCTTTTCTCACTGATTTCTGGGCATCCAATAGCCGTTGCAGGATGCGCTGTTGGCGATTGATGGTTCGCTGGCTCACTTTTCGTTGCTGCAGATCTTCCACCACTTCCGCCATCTCTTTGCCGATCTGATCCAATCGACCCAATACATCCGATCGCTCGCCATATTCACGGGCCAATTGCTCCATGGATTTTCTCAGCGCCTCCTGCTGGGCAGCCAATCGAGCCATGGCTGCCTGTTGTTCAAGCGACATCTGTGGCCCCATGCCCAATTCCAGCGTCTGCTGATTGATGCCCTGCTGTTGAGCCGCCATCTGATTTAATTGCTGCATCAATTCTTCCAATCCAGAAGCCGAGGATGCGCTGGCAAGGCTGTTCATGGCGTTCATGGTCTCTTTGATCGCTTCGTTGAGGCTGATCATCGATTGCTGTTGGGAGCGTGCCGCCTGGGCCGAATTTCTGGCTTCCAGTTGCGACAGCGCCTCGCCCATCTTTTGCAGCGATTGTCCAACGGCTCGTCCCATCTGCGGCGAGACAAAAAACGTCTTTTGCGACAGCGCTGCCATCTCCTCTATTACCCGAGCCAGCGCATTGGCCAAATCCTGTTGCTTATCCGCCACCTCGTTGATCTGCGGACTGTTGCGATCCAATCTGCGGCTTCGATCCACCAGTTTTTCCTGCTCTTTGGACAATTGCAACAGTTTGTAAGACAAATTTTTCAGCGCAGCCATGACCTGCTGCTTTTGCGATTCGACCAAATCTCGTTTGGCGGCACTGAGCAGATCGAACAGTTCAGACAAAGAATTTTGCGCCATTTGTCCGCTCTGCCGAGCGCCCTGCATATTTCCCGATTGCAGTTTCGATTTCGCTTGATCCATGTTATTGAGCAAGCCCTGTTTTGCCATCTGCTGCAATGCCGCTTCCAATTTATCCGATGGCATATCGAGAAACTCGCCCATGTTATTCTTCAACTGACTCGTCTCGGACAGCAGATCTGAGGCGCTATTTTTCAAATTCTCCTGTTGCTTTGCCAGCTCATTTTGTTGCTCTCGGGAAGCTGACTGATTCATCTGCTCGTTCAGTGCGATCTGCTGTTGCAGCAATTGCTCCGCCTTTTTCACCAGCTCATCCAATTTTTGCTCAATCTGCAAGCGCTTCAAAATATTTAACGTCTTTTCGATATTCTTGAGAAATTCCTCCTGCGTGAAATTTAGCTGCTCCATGGCCTGGCGCACCAATTCCTGATCCAGGTTCTGCGCCGCCTGGTTCAATTTTTTTATCAACTCTTTCAACTCATCGGTCAAAATTTCGTTCAACAACTGCTGCAATTCCTGATATTTTTGTAAGGTTTCCAGGCTCAGCAGATCATTCCGCTCCATTCGGTCTATCATCTGATCCAGTTGCTGCTTAACATCCTCCAATGATTGCTCCAGTTGCTTTTGCTTATTGAGAATATCTTCGACCTGTTGTTTTTCTTCCCACTTCATTTCTGGATTCTGCTTGATCTCCTCAACCAGCCTTTCGACATTTTCTTTCAGATCCTTGCTTTGCTCATATAAACTTTCAAAACTATCGTAGGTCTCCTCCTGTTCTCTGCTCACCTCAGCAAAAATTTCTTCCAGCGTAGGGAAGCGCGCCGAATAGACCAGGCTTTTGGTGCGCTTCGGCCCAGAAACATCATCATTATCAAAAACCTCAGCAAAGTACCTGACCACATCGCCTGCAAACAGATCGAGCGCGGTCAAATCCCAATTATATTCAAGTAAAATTTTCTCTCGCTGTAACCCTTCGATGGGCAAAGGGAGATACTTCACCGTGGTGTCGGCAAACGGCACCTGGGGCTTGATCACCTGATAGCCCAATCGCAAATCAGAAAAGCCGAAATCATCTTCCGCCTCGATGGTCAGTGGCAATAGCATCTCCTCGGTGATATCGACATCCCTGCCAGGAGCGGTGATCGAAATCGTCGGATAAATATCGGGGATAATCGCTATCCGATATTCGATGGGATCTTTGCTCTGGAAATTAGTCACATCGGCCAATTCGATATGATAGCTGCCATCCCCAACGGCTTTGAACGTCCCCCTGGCTCGATTAGCGGTGACCTCAAGCTCCGTCTCTTTTTGATTATTAAAAATCAATTTCGCCGTTGCCAGATTTTTATTGGAATGTAAATTGATCTCCACCAACGAGCCTTTCAGGCAGTTGATGTCCCCAACATTTTCTTCCAGAAATTTGGGACTGATGCGGGAATAATTCGGCGGCGTCACTTTGACCTGCAGATAGCGCACCAGCGGCAGCTCTATCACCGAAATCAGGTATTTGGGCGTAGTCACATTTTCCACCGAAAAATAATACTCGGTCGAATCCTGCAAATGCTCGATCTTGTATTTGAACAAATTCTCCTTATCAGGATAGACCGTATGGGAGAATTCGGCGTCCGTGTTGACCTCTTTCAGATTGAGATTGATCTTCTCAGGCATCCTGCCCGAAACCCTCGCCGTAATCTCAATGGATTCATTTTTCAATTTCTGAACGTTACCAGGCGCAACCGAAATTTGAAAATCTGGCGCTTTGGTGAATTCCATATTGGGATGCAGCAGCCGATAACCTGCCTGGTAAAAATTTTGAGCGAAGAACATAACGACCAAAAGGTACGCCATTCCCACAAATCCAACCAGCTTGCCCGCCTTTTTCACAGGCCTGGTCGAAACCGATTTCTCAAAATTGATCTCCCTGACCTGTTCATCGATCTCCAGCAACGCCTGATCCATCAAATCCGTAGAATAGCCATGCACATTATTGAACCGCAGCGGAAAAACCTGGATGGTATTCACCAATTTATCCCCGATGGCGGGGAAATGATCCCCGATCTTATGCGCAATCGCCGTATCCGAGGGATGATTTTTTCTGAATAAAATCGACCAGCCAGGGATACCGATCCAAAAAGCCGCCGCCACCGTTAGGGTCGAAATCAAGATGAGATCAAGGGCGATTCTCCCGCCGCTTTTAAAACCGAACATGTACTCCAATAACACAACCAACAAAATAGCGCCCAGTCCCACGCTGATAAAATTGATCAATCCGCTGAGTAGCGAAACGAGCTTCTCCTTGTTGCGCACAGCGGCGATTCGTTTTAATAGGGTGGAATATTTTTCTTGTAAATTATCCATCATTTATCATTCCCATAAAGAAAAGATGACTCTCAGAAAAATTCGACATAAGATTAAACTCAATATTTGAGGGAAACGTTCAATAGCGAAAAATACATTTTATTGAATTTCTTAATCAATTGGAAACTTAGCTTTGATCTTTTGTTAGAGCGCTTTAATTAAATTTGAGCGTTATAAAATACAATTCTATTTTTGTAAGTTTTTAAGCATTTATCGCCAGCCGAGATTTATGACTCATGAAGATTATCATTCCATAATCACCCAATTTTACTCGAACGTTTTAGACTAGGCTTTTTGACAATTTGAATTAACCATTTTCTGCTTTTATTTGGAGGGCATCATCTTTGCTCATATCCTTGTTATCGACCGCTTGGTAGCGTAGTGCCATTCTCCAGGCTTGTTAATTGCTAATAGTTTGCCACAACTTTTGTAGCTGTATTATTAAAAACCTTATTTGACTATTATGTGAGATAAAATCAATTACCCTGCCTATTGTCTGATTTTCGTCAATGCGAGCATATTCAATTTTGCCATGTACAATTTATTAGCTCTTGCATCATAGAGATATTTTGAGCGTCAGCGATATTTATCCTTACTATGAAAGGTGAAATTAATTGTACAAATCTTTAATCTGAAAAATACATTTATAAAATTTTATTTGGTATTAAAAAGCTGAAAATTATATGCCCCTTCACACTCAATTGATCAAAAAATAGCCTATCGATCCAAAAATCTCTGAATCCCTTCCCTTTGTCTTGCATCTAATTATCAAACTTTAAGCGATTTGAGCTTTTCCAGAGAACCAAAAAATATTTTTTTAAATTTAAACACGACTGAAGCAGTCTTATTTTCGTATTAGATTTTTTCCAAAAGATGATCAGCAAATCCGAACATATTATCTTGAACCGTGAAGGCATTGCAGCCTTTCGACCAGCGATGACGATTTCAGAAATTGGTATCATTAGCTTGGAAGCGGCGGAGCGATTGATGCAAAGGCTCGCTCAACAGCGCCTGGCCGATCAGATTCCCGATACGATCTTGTTGCTCTCTCATCCGCCGAGCCTGGCAGTTGGCGCCAGAGAACTGAATCCAGCGGATCTGTTGCTGCCGCTGTCGTATTTTGAAGGCCAGGGGATTTATCTGCACCAACATGTGCGTGGCGGCGGCCTGACTTATCATTGGCCAGGGCAATTGGTCTGCTACCCGATTCTGAAATTGCAGCCTCATGAGCAAAATATCGGAAAATACATGTACAAGCTGGAAGAGGTCGGATTGCGAACGTTGAAAGATCTCGGCATTGTAGCTGAGCGCAAGCGAGACAAAGCCGCTCAAATCGGGCTGTGGTTGGGTAACAATAAAATCGCTTCCATGGGCATTCATGTTTCCAGATGGATCACCAGTTGGGGCTTTGCTCTGAATCTTTACGGAGATAAATCCCCAGCCGATTTTATTCGCCCCTGCGGATTGGAAGGCGTGAAATTGATTACCGCAGAAGAAATTTTGGGATTTGCACCATCGAAGCAATGGGTAACGAATCGGTTGGTGTCTCATTTTGCAGAAGTTTTTGAGAGAGAAATTGAAATTCCAAAAAACAAGTTCCAAATAACAAACAAATTTCAAATCCAAGGTTTTAATAGCAAAATTTAGAACCGCTAATTTCACGAATTTTTCGAATTTCGCTAATTGATATTTTATGACAATTTAAAAATAGCAAACAAGAATAAGCCTTGAGAGTAACATGCAATGGAATTCAATTCGTGAAATTGGCATAATTAGCGAAATTAGCGGTCACCATTCGAGTAAGGGAGTGAATATGAAACCAAAATTGATTCAATATCTCGACGAAAAAGGCAATGCCGATGAGAAGGCCATTGCCGATATTACTGAAGAGCAAATGTTCAAAATGTATCGATTGATGAATTTGACCAGGATGTGGAACGACAAAGCCCTGTCGCTGCAACGCCAGGGAAGATTGGGCACCATGGCCTCGGTTCGGGGACAGGAGGCGTCCAATGTCGGTATGGCCATGCCGTTACAGGCAGGCGATTGGTTCGTGCCTGCGTTTCGGGAATATGGCGCCATGTTTACTTTGGGCATTTCGATGAAAGATCAACTCATGTACTGGGGCGGTGATGAACGAGGCGCTCGCATCCCCGATCATCTCCGAATTGCCAATGTCTGCATCACGGTCGGCGCTCATTTGACCCATGCGGTAGGAATTGCCATTGCCGCCAAAATCAAAGGCGAGAAAAGCATGGCGCTCTCTTCCTCAGGGGATGGCTCGACCTCGCAGGGCGATTTTCATGAGAGCCTGAATATGGCAGCTGTGTTCAAAGCGCCTGTGGTGTTCGTGATTCAAAACAACCATTGGGCGATCTCAGTGCCATTCGAGAAACAGACGGCCACGGAAACCATCGCCGAAAAGGCTGCGGCCTATGCCATCGATGGCGTTCGGGTGGATGGCAACGATGTATTTGCCGTCTACAAAACAGTGAAAAAATATGCGGATCGAGCACGGGAGGAACACAAGCCCGCACTGATCGAACTGGTAACGTATCGCATGGGCGATCATACCACAGCCGACGATGCCACCCGTTATCGCAAACCTGAAGAAGTCGCCGAATGGGCCAAAAAAGATCCCATCGATCGGCTGCGAATTTACCTCATGGCGAAGCACGGCTGGACCGAGGAAAAAGAGAAGCAGTTGATCGAAGAACTGACGCAAGAAATCGAACAAACGGTTCGAGAGTACGAAGCGGTTGAATCCCCTGATCCGACCAATATGTTCAAATACATGTATGCGGAAATGCCCTGGATTCTCAAGGAGCAGATGGAAGAAGTTCGGATGCTCTATAATAGGTAACTGGGTGATTGGGTAATTGGGTAATTAGGTAAATTGGTAATTGAGATGAATGAGCTAAGGAGAATTGGAGTGCTGGAGTTTTGGAGGATTGGGGTGCAAGCCTGTAAGATTCCAGGTATCATTACTCCATGACTTTAAGAGATCTGGAAGAGATAAATTTTTCTGTCATTCCGAACGGAGCGCAGCGGAGTGAGGAATCTATATTTCTCTTGCACTCAATTAATTAATCAGATTTCTCTCCGCCAATTGGCGGGTCGAAATGACATTTTTTATTTTTCAGGAATCTCTAATGATACGAACAATTCGTTGTTGTAAATTTTGAATAAATTTTTTGTGAATTTATACCGTTAAGGAGATAAATAGCAATGGCAAAGAAAACCATGATACAAGCGATCAATGAGGCATTGCATCAGAAGATGGCTGATGACCCGACCGTGGTGGTGCTGGGAGAAGATGTGGGGGTCGATGGTGGTGTGTTTCGGGCAACGGTCGGATTAATTGAGAAATTTGGTGAAGCTCGGGTGATGGATACCCCGTTGGCGGAATCGTCAATTGTCGGCGCTAGCGTGGGCATGGCGTTGAACGGTTTGAAGCCCATCCCTGAGATTCAATTTAGTGGGTTTATCTATCAGGCGTTCGATCAGATTTTAAACCACGTGGCTCGCTATCGGCATCGCAGCCAGGGCCGCTACCAGATGCAGATGGTCATTCGAGCGCCTTATGGGGCAGGCGTCAAGGCGCTGGAGCATCACTCCGAGAGCACGGAAGCCCATTTTGCACACCTGCCTGGAATAAAAGTCGTCATTCCTTCCTCGCCTCGGGATGCCAAGGGCTTATTGATTTCGGCGATCGAAGATCCCGATCCCGTTGTCTTTTTCGAGCCGATTCGGCTCTATCGCTTAAAGAAAGAGGAAGTGCCCGACGAAATGTATCGCATCCCCATTGGCAAGGCCAACGTGGTCAAAGAAGGCAAAGATATCACCATTATCGCCTGGGGCTCGATGGTGCCGATCTCACTAGAGGCTGCCGATCACGTCTCCAAAGAGGGCGTGGATGCGGAGGTGATCGACCTACGAACCATTTCGCCGTTCGATATCGAGGCGATTACCAAATCGGTGGAGAAAACGGGGCGAGCGGTGATCGTCCATGAGGCGCCCAAGCTTTTCGGTGTCGGCGCTGAGCTGGCTGCCCAGATCGGCGAACGCTGCCTGTTACATTTGTTGGCTCCTGTGTACCGAGTGACGGGCTACGACATCATTCCCCCATTGTCCAAATTAGAAGATTACAATTATCCGAATTCAGAGAAAGTTGTGCGAGCGATCCATAAAACCATGGAGTTTTAGTTATGAGATATATCTTTCGACTGCCCGATGTGGGCGAAGGAATTCATGAAGCCGAAATCGTCAGCTATGAAGTCCAGGTCGGTGATCTGGTGAAGGCGGATCAGGTGATCATCAAAATCGAAACCGACAAAGCCGTGGTCACGCTGCCTGCACCCGCCGATGGCAAAGTAGTGGAGATTCCGCATAAGCCTGGCGATACAGTTTCAGTCGGCGATCCGATCATCATTTTGGAAACAGAAAAGGTGGTGGCAGAAGAAGTTCCTGAGAAAGTTGTTGAAAAACCTGCCAAAGTTGAGATGGCGGCTGAGGTCGCTGCTCCACCAGTGACGATTAAACGAGAAAAAGTTTTAGAAGAAATACCAGTAGCGCCCAGACGAGTGTTGGCCACGCCGCACACTCGGCATCTGGCAAGGGAACTGGGGGTGGACATCACTACGGTAAAAGGAACGGGACCGAACGGGCGCATTACCGATGACGATGTACGACGAGCCGTGAAAGAGGCGCCTGCTCCACCTCCAAAAATTCCTCGTGCTGCGGCCGTGAGCCATGAGCCATCGACGTTGGGATTCGATTTCGAGAAATATGGCCCGACCCGCCGAGAGCCGCTCAAGGGCGTCCGCAAGCGCATTGCCGAAGTAATGGTCCGATCGTTCTCGACCATCCCCCATGTCACCCATGCCGACGAGGCGGATGTGACCGATCTGCTTGAGGTGATCAAACGCCAGAAGCCGATCGCCGAGCAACGGGGCATCAAATTGACCATCACCGCTTTTATCACCAAAGCCGTGGTCTCGGCATTGCAGAGATTCCCCGAGGTGAATACCTCGCTGGATGAAGAGACGGGCGAGATCGTTTACAAAGATTATTACCATATCGGCATCGCTACCGATACGGAGCAGGGATTGATGGTGCCTGTTGTGAAAGATGCGGATAAAAAGAGCATCCTGCAAATCGCCAAAGATATTCAGGATCTGGCCGCCAAGGCCCGCAATCGAGAGATCGATTTGGAAGAATTGCGGGGCGGAACGTTCAGCATCACCAATCCAGGCAGTATCGGAGGCATCCACGCCACGCCGATCATCCAGCATCCGCAGGTGGCCATACTGGGCGTCCTGGCCGCTCGGAAAAAGCCCGTCGTCAAAGACGATCAGATCGTGATCCGAACCATGATGCCGCTGGTGGTCTCGTTCGATCATCGTTTGCTCGATGGAGCCACCATGGCCCGATTCATGAATCACATCATCGATCTGCTCTCGGATCCGATGAAAATGCTGGTGGATGTGGTGTAGATTTGGGACCATTATTTGATATAGATTAAATTCCAAAAATCAAAATATAAAAAATAAATAAATCTCAAATTCTAATAGACAAATTTCAAACGAAATCTGTCTTTTTACCTTAGATGAGCTATGATTCTGAAAAATTGCAATAGTGTTGTCATTCCGAACGGAGCGCAGCGGAGTGAGGAATCTTAAACTATATTGCGTTGATTGATTAACCAGATTCCTCCCCGTCCGCCGTTCGGCTATTGGCGTCAACTTAAGAATGGAATGTTATTTTGAGCTATTCGCTAACTGGCTATTAGCAATCATTTAGGAGTTTTTGTTTACAGACACCGCTGAAGCGGTCAGCAACTCCTGTTAATTTGTCATTAATGCCCGAATTCATTCGGGCTTTAATGATAAACTTATAACGCTTTCAATAACCGTTTTAACGGTTTTAGCATTTTTTAAGCTCAAATTAACAGTGATGTCTAGTGGCTGATGCTCGCAATGAAAATCTTTATCCTTTCGTTCGCTGAGGTTTACGTTAAAGGCAGTTTGGCGGACGGGTCGAAATGACGGGTTTCGTTGTATTGCAAATGGCTATAACATAATCAAAAATGCAGTTTGAAATTTGAATTTTATTTTTTGATTTTTGTCTGTATTTTGTTATTTGGTGCTTGGAATTTTTGAAATGATCAAGGATAAACAAAATTGGAGATAAAGAAATGGTAGTCGGTGATTTCACCCAAAAAGTCGAAACCGTGATTATCGGAGCTGGTCCTGGCGGCTATGTCGCCGCCATTCGGGCAGCGCAGTTGGGACAGGAAGTCGTGTTGATCGAAAAAGAATTTGTCGGTGGCGTGTGCCTCAACTGGGGTTGCATTCCCTCCAAAGCCATGATCGAAGTCTCGGGCTTGAAAAAGCACCTGGAAAAAGCAGCCGAGATGGGAATCATTGTCAAAGATGTGTCGGTGGATCTGAATCAACTGCATAAATGGAAAAACGGCGTGGTTGAAAAATTGAGAACGGGCGTCAGCTCATTGCTATCCAAAAATGGCGTAGATGTCATTCAAGGAACGGCCAGCTTCACCGAGCCAGGCAAAATTCTGGTCGCCAGCGAACACGGCATCCAGCGGTTTGAATTCAAAAATTTGATCCTTGCCACAGGCTCATCGCCCATCTCGTTGCCAGGCATCCCATTTGACCACGAACTGGTCATCGATTCGACCGATGCCCTGGGCCTGGAACAAGTGCCTGAGCGGATGGTTGTGGTCGGCGCTGGCTCTGTGGGAATCGAACTGGGATTGGTCTATGCCAAGCTTGGATCTGATGTCACGATCATCGAATTTCAGGATCAATTTCTGCCGTTTCTCGATCCCGAATTACCAAAAGTACTGGAAAAATCGTTGAAGAAAAACGGGGTGAAATTATTGCTGGGCACGAAAGTGGAACAGGTGACGCCCCGAAATGGCAAAGCAGAGATCCGCTATTCCCAGACAGGAAAGCAGACTACCATCGAAGCAGAAAAAGTGCTGGTCGCCATCGGCCGCCGCCCCAATACTCAGGATATCGGATTGGAAACCATCGGCTTGAAAGTCGATTCGAAGGGCTTTATTCAGGTGAATGAAAAGATGCAGACCCAAATTTCAGGCATCTACGCCATTGGCGACTTGGTTCAAGGACCCATGCTGGCGCATCGGGCGTCGCACATGGGCAAGATCGCTGCCGAAGTCATCTCTGGCAAACCTGCTGCATTCGATAACCTCGCCATCCCAGGCGTCATCTTCAGCGATCCCGAAATCGCCACTGTCGGCCTGACCGAAGCGCAAGCGCAACAGCAGGGCTACAAGGTGAAGGCAGGTGTTTTCCCCTTCCGAGCCCTGGGTCGAGCCATGACCATCGGCGAAACCGAAGGTCTGACCAAAGTCATCTCCGATGCCGATTCAGGCACAGTTTTGGGCGTCCACATCATCGGCCCTCACGCCTCAGATTTAATCGCTGAGGGCGCATTGGCTGTGGAATCTGCTTCTCATGTTGATGACTTAACTTTGACGATTCATGCCCATCCGACCTTGCCCGAGGGAATTGAAGAAGCAGCCGAGGCGGTGGAGAACAAAGCGATTCATATTTTCAATCCAAAAATGTAGGGCAATTTGGCAACTTGCCCCTTGTTGGTAGCCCGTTGTTCATGGTCCGTCGTGAGAATGCGATGTTAGAACAATATCAGATAACGTATAATTGATGCTTGAACCTGGCGTTTCTTTCCCCATAGGTATAGAGAGAAAAAAATAAAGAATCGGAGATAAAAAAATTGGTCACCTTTAGGGGACAAGTTTCGAAGGTAGGTAATTTAAGGTTTTTCCTTAGCAAAGTTGCCAACTGGGCGAAATGATAAATCATTTGTGAATGGTTACTAATTTTCAAACCAATTAAGCAATCGCAGGGTTGGGACAGAAATATTTGCCATCCCCCTCTATCCCCATTCAAAGGCCGATGATCAGCTATTCCCCCCTTTGAAGCGACCGCAGCAAGTATCCGCCAGGCTAGGGTGCAAGGGGGGATGTCAGAAACTATGGGCTTAGATGATCTTTTTTATTTCCCCTGTGATTGGTTACCCAATTGATGCTATATCAAAAATAAAATTAACAAGCTAACATTAGCAAAAATAGATTGAAAAAAATTTAAGAAATTGAAAAAAGGCTTGACAAATTCAAATTAATTTATTATATTATAAAAAATTAATAAAACCATAACCTATGAAAATTGACTGCTCCGAATAGTTGACGCACGGGCTTGGATTGATGATCTTTCAAATCGTTCAAGCAACTGATTACTGAAGATTGGAGACTGAGGATTACCAACTGAGAACTGCCGACTGATTTTTAGCATCTTGGGATTTGATTTATTTGAAGAAGGATGTTAAAATGAGGCAAAGAAACAATAAAAAGGGTACATTTTTTACCCCCCCCCACACACACACGCACATACTCACATAGGAATAATTGCGGATAAAAATAAATTTACTTGACAA
>JAPDPQ010000055.1 GCA_034506395.1 candidate division KSB1 bacterium
GTACTCTCTGATCCTCACGGCAACGATAGCGACCATGGTGCTCACGCCGTTCGTTTCGGGTCTGGCGGCGCCGTTGTATTCGCTCAAGAAAAAATTTTTCAAGCATGAACCGCTGGATACCATCAACTTGCCTGAGACGGGCTTATCCAATCACGTGGTCATTGCTGGCGGCGGTCGAGTGGGCCATCATATCGCCAGAATTTTGCAGCGCATGGCGCTATCATTCGTCATCATCGAGCAGGATTTTCGGCGGGTAGAACTTCTGAAGGTTGAAGGATTTCCCATCGTGTATGGCGACGCCAGCCAGGATGTAGTATTGGAAGCAGCTCAGATTCGACGAGCCAATCTTCTATTGCTCACCATTCCTTCGGTTGTGGTTTCGCGGGCAATCATTGATCGCATCCGGGCGCTCAATCCCAGGTTACATATTGTCGCTCGCGCCATTAACGAAGAACATACTCAGGAACTGCACCAGCAGGGTGTTTATGAGGTGGTGCAGCCCGAATTCGAGGCCAGCCTGGAATTCACCCGCCAGGCGCTATTGCATCTGAACGTGTCGATCAAAGAGATTCAGCAGCTCACGGATGCCATTCGGCGAGAAATGTACGCTCCACTATACGAGAGCAATTATTCCTACCGCACCATTATGCAATTGCAGAGCGCCTGTAACCTGATAGATCTGAACTGGGTGACCATTGCCGATGGGAGCCCTGTTATTGGGCGATCCATTCACGAGCTGCAAATTCGAAAACAGACGGGCGTGTCCGTTGTCGCTGTGTTTCGAAATGGCGCGCTGCTGATGAATCCCGATCCAGACTTTCAGTTCGAACAAGATGACCTTGTTGGGGTGGTATCAGAACCGCATCAATTAGATCGGTTCATTCAACTCACAGCCGCGGCGCAGCTATAACTGAAATTCCATTCAAATCTTTCACGATTCTAAGTTAAAGGATTTTTATCAATGCTATCGAAAGAAGCCAATTCGGGAGCTTAGAAAACCATCATCTTTGCTCAGATGCTTGCGCGATCGGTAACCAAACTTTATCCACCGACTTGCTTACAATTAAGCTTCGGAAGCGAATTTTGCAGGGTATTTTCACTATACGAATGAGGTTTTTCTCATGCGATGTTTATTGACATTTTTATGGTGCCTCAGCTTAACACTGGGTGTGTTCAGCCAGCCATTATCCCAGCGTCTCATTGAAGATCTATCCGATGGTCAATTGAACGGTTATTCTCGGGTGGAAGCGGCATTCATTGTCTCAGGTGCTGATAGTGCGGATCGTTTGGAGCAAGGGATAAATTGGTTCGAGGGATTAATGAGCGATATTCGATCCAAGAATCTGATCGGTTTTGATCGAATTCCGTCAGCAGAGAAGCTGTTCATTTTCCTTCATGCGACCTGGTTAAAAAATTATCAACTACAAGCTACCACGTTGTTCGATATTATGGAGCACCGGGCATTCAACTGTGTCAGCGCGACGGTGCTTTATAATCTGCTTTGTGACGAACTGGGGCTGTCGACTGAGGCATTTGAAACGCCAACGCACGTCTATACCATTTTCAGCAATGTCGGTCAGCGGGTGATGGTGGAAAATACCACTTCAATGGGTTTCAATATCATCAACAACCTGCAACGGTATTCTCAATATCTATTACAGTATTACCCTCAAAATGAAGCGCTGAAAATCGGATTGGATCGGCTTTATGCCCATGAAAATGCCCACGGACGGCCTATCAATAATACGGAATTATTGGGCTTGATTTGTTATAATCGGGCTGTTTTCCAGGCAGAACAAAAAAATTATCAGCGAGCTTATGAAATGGTCAAACTGGCCCAAATGCTCAACAGCGATTCCAGATCCAATCGGCGATTTGAACTCTCACTCTATTACCGCTGGGGAAAGGCACTCTTTCAGGACAAAAAATTTCATGATGCCTTTGTTGTCATGGCAGATGCATTGAGTCGCTATCCTGATCACGATGATTTCAAGCACAATTGTCAGATTGCTTTCATTCATGCATTAACCGAACTCTGGCTGGCGAAAGAATGGGAAAAGACTCTGGGAATGATTGAGAGGATGAATGAGCTGAATATTATGTCCCATCGCGAACGCAACAGCCAAAAGCTCGTTCTGAACGACTGGATCAATTACTTTGCGACCCAAATGCTGGATACTGAATTACTAAGGGCGAAAGAATTGCTCGAAAAATATTCGACCGAAAAATAATTCTTTATCATGCTACTCATCTCATATTCCATCCTGATCTGAACCATTGGGCACAGCTATTTCATCGATGATGGATCGGTCTGGTTCGGTTTAGCTTGCTTTGTGGGTTCAATTTGATGTTGTTCCGATGTTGTTTTAGGAATCTAACAGCCGATTAGGACTATCAAGTGAAGTTTTCCTTGGCTTCAGTTCCATTCTTTATTTCTGTTGCTTTAAGCCATTCGCTGCGTGCGCAACCTCAAAATTTTGTGAACCAAAAAGCGAAACCGACAGTTAAAAAAACAGAAATTCCAGGCCGAAGTGTTTCCGAGCAATTTCTTGTGAACTGGTTTTGAAATAGGGATTAAATTAGCCAAATTAACCAATCGACTGCGATGCCATCTCTGCTTATTGGATTATCTCCTTCTGTTAGTATGTTTTGCTCTTGCTGGTCGGCGTCGGTCTTTGAAACAATGAATGGACAAATGCTGAATAGAATGATTGGCCCTTCTTTCATCGATTTCTCTGCAATTTCACAGAAACATTATCTCACCATTCCATCATCAACAATCTCTATACGAAAGGAGAGAGGCACATGAGCGCGCGTCTTGCTTTATTCATCTGGGTCTTTTTGCTAGGCTTTATGGCCAGCGATCTTCATTCTCAAAACTTTACTTTCTTGCCCATAAAGCCGCAATTGAACAAGAAAATCACGGTAAGCTATAACCCTGCTGGAGGCAAGCTTGAAAAAGCGGAAAAGATCGAGGCGATCGCTTATCAGTTCTCTGATAGGAGCTATCTGCCCACTGCCATCGAGCTCAACCTCACCAAACGCGGATCGAACTGGAGCGCCACATTTATCCCCGACACATCCGCTCGGGCGATATTCATCTCATTTTTGGCTGATAATAAGAGTGAAAATGGCGAGCCAGACGGGTATCGCATCCTGTTGCATGACGCGCAGGGCAATTATCTCCCAGGTGCCCTGGGGACTTTGGCTCAAGCATATTTTATCGGTGTTCAATTGTTCGGTCTAAAGCGCAACACAAAAATCGCAATGGAAAATTTGCAGCAGGAGTTCGCATTATTCCCAGCTCAAAAGGAGAAACTCCTCGATCTTTATTGGCAATTGTTATTGGCGACGGATGAAAACGGTAAAGACAGAGTCACCTCCCAAGCTGACAGCCTCGCTTCAAGAGGAAATCTTAGCTTAAAAGAGAAGAAGCTCCTTGCTAATTGGTACAGCAACTATTTGGAGCAGCCAGAAAAAGCCGAAACATTTAAAAATGAAATCCTGGCATTAGAACCTCTTGGCGATTTTGTCGAATCTGAACGGTTTGGTAATTTCTATCAGGAAAAGGATCTGAACACTAAGTTGGCCCTGTTAGAGCAATTTAAAAGGGATTTCCCCAAAAGCGACCGAGTGGCAGATATGGAGAATATCCTCATCAACGCATATGTCAGAGCGCGACAATATGAAAATGCCAAATCGCTTCTCTTGAAGGGGCTTTCCAAGCCAAATTCAGTTCTATATAACACGGTGGCTTGGGATATGGTGGAAAATGACGTTGATCTTACAAGTGCAGAAGAGATTGCTCGGCAAGGGGTGCAACTGGCGCGAGAGAAACTGGCCAATCCGACACTTCAAAAGCCAAGCTATTTAACCACGAAACAATGGCGAAAATCCCTGGAGGTGTCACTGGCATACATCCTTGATACCCATGCTTATGCGTTGTATAAGCTGAATCGGGTTGAGGAATCAGTGCCTTTGTTCGCTGAGGCGGTTTCCTTAACAGAACGCTCGAACGGAGATATCAATGCGCGTTATGCACGGGCTTTGATAGCAGCTAACAAATACCAAGAGGCCTTTAATTTCCTAGATAGCCTTATCCAAGGTGGAAAAGTCTCGCTGGCCGTTGAAGAATTGTTCAAAACAGCTTATGTTCAGGTAAAAGGTTCTGAAGAGGGACTGACGGAATATCTTACAGGGCGAAAAGCAGCTGGGATTAGCAAGATCAAAGAGAAGTTGCAGCAACAGATGCTCAATCAGGCTGCACCCAATTTTACACTAATAGATCTGGCGGGCGATTCCGTCTCCCTAAAAGGACTGCGCGGCAAGATCGTGATTCTCGATTTCTGGGCGACGTGGTGTGGACCATGCCTCGCTTCTTTTCCAGGGATGCAGCAGGCTGTGGAGAGATTTCGAGCTGATAATCAGGTCGAGTTTCTGTTTGTAAATACCTGGGAGCGGGGTGATGACGTCCAAAAACGCGTTTCCGATTTCATTAAAGAGAAAAATTATCCATTTCATGTGCTCCTCGACTTAAAAAATGAGGTTGTAACTGCTTATGGAGTTGAAGGCATCCCCACCAAATTTGTGATCGACAGAAACGGAATAATTCGTTTCAAAAGTGTCGGCTATGGTGGTAGCGCTAGCGAGATGGTCGAAGAATTGAGCACAATGATAGCGATGGTCCGTTAGAAAGATAATTTTAGCCTCATCAGAATTGCGCTTTTCATTCGAGGTTCGGTCAATTTGATTTTTCAATTCTCTCTGGAGTTCTCTGGTGCAAAAATCCGAAATTCGACTCAATGGTATTTCTATTCCTGTCTATTCTTTAAACACGCTCATTATTGGCAGCGGTGCCGCGTCATTGAACGCTGCGGTGAATCTATTTGAAAAAGGTCAGACTGACATTGCCATTGTGACCGATCAATGGGGCGGCGGCACTTCAAATAATACTGGCTCGGATAAGCAGACTTATTATAAGCTATCGCTTGCTGGCGATCAACCAGATTCGCCCTTAGATATGGCGCGCGACCTCTTCAAAGGCGGCTGTATGCATGGTGATATTGCGCTGTGCGAGGCTGTCAATTCGGTTGCAGCGTTTTTTCATCTGATACAATTAGGAGTACCATTCCCTCATGATCGCCTCGGAGCCTATGTTGGCTACAAAACCGATCATGATCCGCGACAGCGCGCCACCTCGGCTGGGCCGCTCACTTCACATCTCATGTTCGAAGCGTTAGCAGCAGATGTGAAACGCAAAGGAATTCCTGTTTTCGATGGCTTTGAGGTGATCGGTTTATTAACCGAGGATTACGGAACGGAGCGGCATGTCATCGGTGCAGTCGCGCTAGACAAATCTCGGCTGGGACTTGAAAATTTCGGCTTCGTCCTTTTTAATGCCACGAATGTTGTCTTCGGCACAGGTGGACCAGCAGGCATGTACAAGACTTCAGTCTACCCAGAAAGCCAGCTTGGTGCTAGCGGCATGGCGTTCGAAATTGGCGCAATCGGCAATAACCTCACGGAGTCCCAATTCGGCATCGCTTCCATCAAATTCCGCTGGAACCTATCGGGCACTTATCAGCAGGTGATCCCTCGTTACATTTCCACCGACCAGAATGGCAACGATCCCCAACAGTTTTTGAACCATTATTTTCCTGATATGGGGAAGTTAGCGACGGCTATTTTCCTCAAAGGTTATCAATGGCCGTTCGATCCGCGAAAGGTATACAACTACGGTTCATCGCTGATTGATATTCTGGTCTATCAAGAGACACAAATCAAGGGCCGAAGGGTGTTCCTCGATTTTCAACAAAACCCCTCAGGCGATGGGGTACTAGACGATTTCACATTCGAGAAATTAGGTCCAGAAGCATATAGCTACTTGGAAAAATCAGGCGCTCTATTTGGGACACCGATCCAGCGATTGGCCAAGATGAACCAACCTGCTATTGATCTCTATCAGCAACATGGCATTGATCTCAGCAAGGAATACTTGGAGATCGCGGTCTGCGCTCAACACAATAACGGGGGACTGAAGGGTAATATCTGGTGGGAGTCGAACATTAAACACCTCTTTCCAGTGGGTGAAGTAAATGGGACGCACGGCGTCTATCGCCCTGGCGGTTCGGCTTTGAACTCAGGCCAGGTGGGAGCGATGCGAGCAGCTCTGTTCATTGCGAAGCGCTACTCAGACGAACCCAGGCCACTATCGGATTTTTTCCGCGCTGCCGAGCATCAGATTTTGAACAAATTGAACCTGGCCAAACAAATGTTCTCTGAAAATCGCGAGAATACCTTAGAAATTTGGCAAACCCGTGCGGAAATCCAAGAACGCATGTCGAGCTGTGGGGCGCATATTCGAAATCTCGAAAAGGTGAAGGGAGCGGTTCGGGAAGCGTGGGCGCTTTATTTTCGCATGAAAAATCAGCTCAAAGTCACCACGCCGGGTGATCTTCCGGCTGCGTTCCGCAATCTCGATCTCTGTCTCACTCATGCGCTCTACCTCGAGGCGATTGCCGAATATCTCGAAAAGGGGGGCAAGAGTCGGGGATCATATCTGGTGCTGGATGACTCAGGGCAAAAGCCTTGCGATCAGTTGGATGACGATTGGAGATTCAGCCTGACCAAAGAATCGGATTTCGTAAATCAGAAAATTTTGGAGATCCATCTGAATGATAACTTCAAGGTTCAAAAGCAATGGGTGGACATTCGACCGATTCCTCAGGAACAAGCTTGGTTCGAGATCGTATGGAACGAATACCGAAAAGATAATATCGTTCAATAATTTTTCGTGATGAACATCTATTTGGAGGGATCACTGTGAACAATACAAGGACGGCGATCATCACTGGCGCAGGCCAAGGGATCGGTCGAGGGATTGCGCTGGAGCTGGCAAAAGCGAATTTTAACATCGCGGGGGTGGATGTCATCTTCCAACCAGAAAATCACGACAAAGGATTGTTTGAGGTGAAAGAACGCGTTCAGGAATTCGGTGCCGAATTTCTGCCGATCCAGGCCGATATCTCGGATCTTTCCGATCACGAAAAAATCATCCAGCAAACATTACAGACATTTGGCAGCATCGATGTTCTGGTCAACAATGCCGGGGTCGCGCCGAAGCAGCGATTGGATATATTGGAGACAACCCCAGACAGCTATGATCGGGTCATGAGCATTAATGCCAGAGGGCCGTTTTTCTTAACGCAACGCGTGGCCAGATATATGATTCAAAATCCAAATGCCTCAATAAGCCGATATATCATTTTCATCTCTTCCATCTCGGCTTATTATTCTTCTCCCTCGCGTGCAGAGTACTGCTTGTCCAAAGCTGCCATTAGCCACGCGGCTCGCATCTTCGCACATCGGCTTGCAGAGTTTGGTATCCGCGTGTTCGAATTGCGACCTGGCATCATTCAAACCGACATGACTGCTGTGGTAAAAGAGAAATATGATAAACTCATTGCAGAAGGCCTGGTACCCCAGCACCGTTGGGGTTTTCCAGAGGACGTCGGAAGGGCCGTGCTCGGCTTGGTGCAAGGCTATTTCGATTATTCTACCGGTCTGATTGCAGAAGTCAGCGGAGGGATGAATATTTGCCGGCTTTAACGAGAGCGCGGCATATTTTCAATAAACGCTCAGCAGAGGAGAGTGCCGAATACATCAACCGACCTTTCTTGATTCATTCATTTGAATGATTCTTTTGTCGATAAAGTTCGATGAGTTTCGCTCCAAAAAATACTTTTCACGACTCGATATCCTTCTTTAGCCGGACAATTATAGCAAATTTTGTTTTGAAAAAAAAATGATAGTCAAAACAAAAAATAATAGTGAAAAATGGTAACCAATTTAGAGCGAGCTGTCGAGATTCAATGCCCAAAGAGATCGCAATTTTGCACATGATGAATTTGTCAACATAAATCCACTGCTTCAATTGATGTTCTGATTTTTAGATGAAAGGAGTCCAAATTGTTCACACCGAAAAAGATGTTTCTGACCAAAGGTGTCGGTGAACACCGTGAGGAACTTCAATCCTTTGAGTTGGCATTGCGGCATGCGGGGATACAGATGCTCAATATCGTCTCGGTTAGCAGCATCTTTCCGCCGGGTTGCGAAATCATCACGCGAGAAAAAGGCCTAATGGAGGTGACTCCAGGTCAAATCACTTTCTGCGTGATGGCGAGGTGCTCCAGCAACGAGCCCCGGCGACAGATTGCTGCTTCAATTGGCGTCGCCATTCCGACCGATACTTCCATGTACGGGTATTTGAGCGAGCATCATTCTTTCGGCCAGACCGATGAGGAAGCGGGCGACTATGCGGAAGATCTTGCAGCAGCCATGCTGGCATCAACGCTCGGCGTCGAATTTGACGAAGATGAAAGCTGGGATAATAAGCGTCAAATTTGGAAGATCAGTGGCAAGATCGTTCGCACGATGAATATCACCCAATCGGCGCGGATCGGAAAAGACGGGAAGTATAAAACCGTTGTTGCGGCCGCGGTTTTGTTGCCCTAATTGAGCCGATTCTGTAACTGGTTCATTGGATGAATCAGTTATTAGGATGAACGAGATCAAAATGCACTGAGCACCCTAAGATCGATCAAAGAGAATTGATACATTCATATAGCAGCAGAATGATTTGAAGCAGAATTATTCATTAAAAAATCATTCTGCTTTTTTTGTCAGGTTCATCCAGTTCATCTCGGGTTCATCCCTGTCTCAGAATTGCCTCAGATATGATTTTCCAGAAACTTCATGATGCTTCCCAAGTTTGCATATTTTTTTCCCTTCGATGATGGTTCATAGCTTTGGTTGAATGAAAGCATTCAACCCAAGGAAAATGCTTGCATTTTCAAAAAATTCTTGATATATTTCTTTGGGCAATGAAAAAAAGAGGAATAAGTGAATTGTTTCTTGCCGGTTGATATTGAGCTTTTGCGTTCAACATTGTCCCGAGAAATCAAGGGTGAGCAGCACTCTCAACGACTTCTTGGCACGGGCAGCATTGAGGTGACGATTTAAATCAGCCTCGAAACAATGGCTCGCTCTTTTATAATTATCACCATCAAATATGATCTGCCTAATAAGCATAGCTCTGGGCTATTTGTTCGGGTCTCTCTTGCCGGCGTATTATTTTGGCAGACTGGCAGGTGTGGACATTCGGAATGAGGGTGCCAAATATGCTGGGACGATCAATGTTTATCATGTGGTGGGAAAGAAGGCTGCCGTTGCTACCGCTTTGTTCGATCTTTCAAAAGGATTGGTAGCAATTCATACTGCGCTGGCATTTGGCGTCGATTTTCATTGTGCTCAGCTCTCAGGCCTTGCTGCAATTGCGGGACACGTATTACCTTTTTATTTAAATTTCCGTGGTGGTCAGGGAGTTGCCTGCGCAACTGGCATGCTGCTTTATTATCTGCTTCATTACCTTTTGGCTGGAATCCTTCAATATAATGCTCTCCTTTTCTTAGCTGTGATCGTCATTATGTTCGCTTATGTCGCTCGACATGGCGAAGTTATCAGCGCAATTATTTTGCCCCTATTGTGTTTTATTATCCTGACACGCGCGCCAGAGGACCAATTTAATTTCTATTTTGTTGCCATTGCCCTCTATATTGTTGGGGTCGGGATTTATAACATCATCCATCGCAAACTCTTAATCATCGAAGATCCTATCTTTCGACGACATTGGTGGCGCGTCGCGTTGCGGCCGCTGGCGATCATTTTTGTGCTCTTTTATTGGTTCTCATCCAAGAGTGCGACCTTATGGCTCATCGGATCGCTTGCACTGGTTTTCTTAGGCATGGATCTGATCCGACTCCGATCTAGATCGATCAATGAAAATTTGATGACCAAGGTCGAACCGCTTTTTAAAAAGAAAGAACAGCATCATTTCTCGTCCATGTCGCTATTTCTCACATCGGCATTCTTGACTATTTTGCTTTTCGATAAAATTATCGCCATCACCAGTATATCTTTTTTGATCTTTGGCGATCTGTTCAGCAAAATCTTCGGGCTGGCTTATGGGAAACAAAGGCTGTGGGATAAGACTTTGGAAGGCAGCCTCGCATTTTTTGCTGTCAGCTTAATTGCCAGCTACTTGATTGCCTGGGCAACAGCCGCACCCCTTCTGCTGTTATTATTCGGCGCATTGGTTGCAAGTATCGTAGAGTTGCTCCCTTCTTCGATAGATGATAACTTCACCGTCGCCTTAATTAGTGCAATAGCCATGACTGTAGTGCAGAAACTTTTCTTCATTTGATTTTGACATGATAATTTGGTGACCATGATGAATCGCACAAGAAAAATCCTATCAAAATGTAATGGGATAAATAGATTCGGCTGAGCCCGAATGATTGCACCAAAGCTTCTTCATGAATCGAGTGCGGTGCGCTGTTAGAACTAATAAAGAGTTGTCAAAGAAATACCCAATTGATTGAGGATGGTTTAAAATTCATTCCCATATACTTGATGTGTCAGTATCAATTTCTGGGAAATCATCAGAGTCACGCAACGAGAAACGAGTTAGCCAGCGATTTCATGATAAAATGGAGGTGCCTTATGAGAAACGTTATCGTCGTTTTGATGCTATGCTGTTCGATTCTCGTTTTCAATTGCAATAAAGGAGCTGCACCAACAGAAGTGAAACAAAAATCCGTGACGGAACTTGGATTTGCGCGGCAGATATCTGGTGGCGATCTCAGTGGGACATGGCGGCCGAGGGAAGTGGTCCCCTTGGAGGCCTGTCTGGCTGATCCCAGTCAGATCGCCGGAATGGTCGACAGCTTAGGGCTGGCCGCAGCGGTCACTGGAAGTGTGACGTTCAAGTCCGACAAATCCTTCCAATGGAATACGATTATTTCCATCATCCCGACAATAAAGCTCGGCAACACGATTATGACGATGCCAGCGTTCGCCGACACACTCAGTGAATCTGGAGCCTATCAGCAACCCTGGGAGGAGGCGATTGTCGTACCACTACATCCCAAGACTTTCAAGATTGATACCCTAGGCTTTACAGCGAGCTCGGATACTTTGATGTTAGTCACGCTGCCTGCCCCCTTTCCTGGCTTCGGCTTTGTGAAATATTATCTGGTTTTTCATTTTGTCAAATGAAAAAATCTATGAATCGGAGGGAGAAAAATGAAAACAAGGAATCGAAGCAGCGGGCAATTGTTCCTCTGGCTCGCTGCATGGTTGGTGCTGGTGGGACCATTAATCGCGGCAAGCCATGAAACGGGGAACATCGAGGGCCGAGTGATCAACAAAGAAACTGGCGAGCCGATCGCAAACGCCAACATTCTGATTCACGGCACTTATATCGGAGCAGCCAGCGATGATCAGGGAAGATTCTTCATTGAGAAGGTAAAGCCCGGCAAGTATTTGCTGATCTGCTCTGCAATCGGCTTCCGCAAACAGGAATTTTCGATTACTATCCTGTCAGGTCAAAAAAGCTTGATCGATTTTGTCCTGGAGCCCACTGCATTGCAATTGCGCGACATCGTGGTAACGGCTAGTAAGTTCAATCAGGCGATCGAGGACGTGCCAGTCACCATGCATGTGCTTCGGCCAGAGGATATCACCATTCGAAACAGCGTTACTTTAGATCAGGCGCTCCAGTACATTCCTGGGGTCCAGACTGCTGGAAATAATATTTCAATTCGCGGTTCCACGGGGTTTAGCGCTGGGCTCGGCACCCGCGCATTGATTTTGCTCGACGGCGTACCGATTCTCTCTGGCGATGAGGGCAGTGCCGACTTCTCTGCCATTCCAACAGCGGAAATCGAGCAAGTCGAGGTGATGAAAGGCGCCAGTTCGGCTCTGTACGGTTCCAGCGCAATGGGGGGCGTCATCAATATCATCACGAAAAAGCCTGACCCAGATACCTCTCATATCCGCCTGTCGCTCTATTCGGGGTTTTACAATCAGCCATCGTACTCTCAATGGCGCTGGAGCGATAAACGCAGGGTGTTTCAGGGCACTGCGCTTCATTTGATAACCACGATTTTGGGGGTCGCCAGCTCTGTTTCGGCCAATTATCACAAAAACGATAGCTTCAAAGAGAACGCCGATTTCTATAATTGGAATCTCTACGGCAAATTTCGTCTCCAATTAAATCCCGGCAATAACTGGTTGATTCAAACTGGTTGGCTGGATTCAAATACTGGCGGATTCATTTATTGGAAGGATATCAATCATGCGCTGCAATCGGGCAGCGATCCACCAGACCGATTTTCAAGGACCGATAGCAAGATCTTCTATCTCAATTCGGTGATGACACAAACCTTGAGCAGTCGCTTCTATTATCGTTTGCGGTTCAATTTTCAGCGCAACCATGCTCAAGACAGCGAAACTGCCCGTCCCGGCATGATCCCGGCTTCGGTTGGCGTTATCCGAGAGTCCTTCGCCAAAGCATTCGGACATGAAATGCAATTCGGCTATCAACCGGACATCCAGCACAATATCACCTTCGGCTGGGAGCTCAATATGAATCGCGTTCAGGCAATTCATTATGGCCGCCGACAAATTGGCAACGGCTCGATCTATTTGCAATATTCTATTCAGCCCAAGCACAATCTGAAAATCGATCTCGGCGGCCGATGGGATGGTGAACGCGGCCAGGAGATCACTCCAGTTTCGCAATTTAATCCCAAACTGGGAATCAATTATCAGTTTTGGAACGATAATGTCTGGCGCTTTTCTGCGGGGAAGGGCTTTAGGACGCCAACCATTGCCGAGCGCTTCATCTCCACCTTCTCAAATCAGATCATGGTGAAGCCCAATCCGAAACTCAAACCCGAGCGAAACATCTCGGTCGAGACCGGCTTCCGACGCCATTTCAATTCGTTTGGCTATCTGGATCTCTGCTATTTTTTGAATGATTTTTGGAATCTGATCGATCCCCAGCTCCAGCCTGGAGAAGCCGCTGTTCGCTTCGAAAATATCACTCGCGCCCGTATCCACGGGCTGGAACTCGGGCAACAATCCAGTTTCTTCGACAACAAATTAACCATCAATCTTGCCTACACCTACCTTAACGCGCGCGACCTTTCCCGCCTATTCTACGGAGCGCCAAATCCTGATTATAACCAGCCATTGAAATACCGGCCCAGCCACCTGCTGACCGCTCGCGGACAATACAAGCAAAAAAGCTGGATCTGTGGCATCGATTTTCGGTACATCAGCAAGGTCCAACGGGTGGATCGAATCACCAATATCCCCGACCTTGAAAAGCAAGTGCCTGCTTATGTGACTGATCTCCAAGCAGGGATCCAAAAAATGAATTACAGCCTGATGTTCATCGTCAACAACGTTTTTCAATACTATTATTTCGTCTCGCCTGGAAACCTTGGCGATTTGCGAAACTTTTCCGTGCAATTGACCTGGAACTTTCGATAGATAATAAGCCAAATAACATTGAACTGTATCTACCACATTACTTTTTCAGAAAAAGAACCCAACGATAGCCACTGGCGCAGTTGGGTTTTTTATCTCACTTGCATGAAGCGATGCTATCCGATATTCGATAAAAAAAATCTTGCTTTTCTAATTTTTTCGGTTTATTTTTGCTTGCGTCATCGGCAGATCAATAATACATGAATTCCCAAGTTTCTTTTGCTTGAGATATTGATTGGAAATATTGATGCCACAAAACAAATTTAGCTTTGCGAAGATCATGAATAATAGGCAAATTAAAATAGCGATGTCTCAAAAATGGAGAAGTAGACCAACAAATTAAGAAATCACGTCCGATTTCTGCAGAATGGAATTAATATATAGTTGGCCTGCCTGCAAATGCAGGCATTTTTTCAAGCGCTATCCATCAGGATTAAAGAAACTCTTAGCCCTGCAGGAGTGACAAAGTCGACTTGTGATTTGCTCACTGCAAAGAACGAGATGAGAAATCTTCTCATGATAGCGTTGATATGGGACATAAAGAACATTGTATAAATTTGATGATCGTTACCTAAAAAAGAGACCGAATCACCTCAAAAATGACACAAAAACCATAAAACGGAGTTATCCTTTGAAACGGCAAATTTTCAAGCTCGAAAAATCCCATTCTCTGGGCTTTATCGAAGGTTGGCTTTCTGTCGTTATAAATATTTTTCTTTTTGTATTGAAGTTCTGGGTTGGAATAAAAGCGAGCTCGGTGGCGATGAAAGCCGATGCCTGGCATACGCTATCGGACACCATCACTTCGCTGGTTGTGATCTTTGGATTCTGGATATCGCGACGAAAACCAGATGAGCAGCACCCCTTTGGGCATGGTCGCGCCGAAGCGATCGGTGCGGTGATCATCGCTACTTTGCTATTTATTGTCGGAGCCACTTTTTTGAAAGAATCCATCCATCGATTGATGGTTCGACAGGGGCTGATATTTACTTCCCTCGCCATTATCGTTTTTCTGGCCTCAGCTCTGATCAAAGAAGCTCTGGCATCGTTTTCAATCTGGGCAGGGAAAAAAATCGATTCTCAATCTCTTATCGCCGATGGATGGCACCATCGGAGCGATGCCGTCGCCTCAGCTTTAATTGTGATTGGCACTGTACTCGGCCGCAGCTATTGGTGGATCGATGGGGTCGCTGGGATTCTGGTATCGCTGTTGATCTTTTATGCAACTTACGACATCTTGCGAGTCGCCACCAGCACGCTCATCGGAGAACGTCCAGATCGGTCGCTCAAACAAAAATTGCTCCAAGTTATCGGTCGTGTAGCACCGACAATTACCGATATTCATCATATCCATGTCCATAAATATGGCGATAACGTGGAGCTTACCTTTCATATTTATCTTCCAGATTATATCACGCTCAAGCAATCCCATGAAATTGCTACCAAAATTGAGGACGCAATTAAACAAGAGCTTAATATGGAAACCACCATCCATTTTGAACCATTATTATCGAAGGGCGAACAATTGAGCAAGATTCAGACGATTGAATTGCAATATTTCGATGGCTGTCCAAATGTGGTAAAAGCCCGAGAGCTGATCGAACATTACCACCATGAGCATCCCCATGTGCAGCTAAAATTCACTCTGGTAACGGACAATGAACAAGCAGCTCAGATCGGTTTCCGTGGTTCTCCGACCATTTTAATCGATGGAGAGGACTTGTTTCAACTGCCAGTGCCAGAACATCCCAATATGTCCTGTCGCTTCTACCCAGGCGGTTTACCAGATTACAACTCATTTGTTCGGATGATTCAGAAAATTGCCTTATAAGGCAAATCGGCACTTGCCTTTGAAACAATGCCAACAAATTTTAAACTTTTCAGCATTTTTCCGATCAAATAAAGAGGATTATGAAGATGAATGAAGAGCGTATCAGAACGGTCGTTCGAGAGCGCTACGGCAAAATCGCAAAGGAACAAAGCTCCTGCTGCGGGCCGAGCGTCCCCTGTTGCTGTGGCAGTGAATCCATTAAAATCATTAGCAAAAATATCGGCTATTCGGATGACGAACTGAATGCCGTTCCACAAAGTGCCAATCTGGGCCTCGGCTGCGGCAATCCTATTGCCCTGGCTTCGCTGAAACCCGGCGAAATTGTGGTTGATCTCGGCTCTGGTGCTGGTTTCGATTGCTTTCTCGCGGCTCAAAAAGTCGGTCCTACTGGCTGGGTTATCGGCGTGGATATGACTCCTGAGATGATCGAAGCAGCGCGCACCAATGCTCGAAAAGGTAACTATTTTAATGTTGAATTCCGGCTGGGTGAGATCGAGCATCTGCCCATCGGTGATTGCTGTGCTCATGTGATCATCTCCAACTGTGTCATTAATCTTTCGCCAGATAAAGCGCAGGTGTTTCGCGAAGCCTTTCGCGTACTTAAACCTGGCGGCAGACTGATGATTTCTGATATCGTCTTATTAACTGAACTTCCCAACCCAATCCGCGAGTCCATCGATGCTTACGTGGGCTGTCTTGCTGGTGCGCTATTAAAAGATGATTATTTGGAAAAAATCAGAGCGGCAGGTTTTCAGCAAGTCAGGGTGATCGAAGACAATATTTTTCCGCTTAACCTATTAGTGAGCGAACCTGAACCAGAGCTCCTCGCCGCTTGGCAGCAAATGTCCCTCGAGCAGCAACGGCAAATTGCCCAGAGCATCCGCAGCATCATGGTCTCAGCCCGAAAATTGTCCATAGGGAATTTGTAGGACAGATTGGCAATCTGTCCCATAATTGCCTGTGAAAACTGATTTATCGCTTCCTGACTTTCAAACTGTCTGATTGTTTCATGAAAATAAAAAGGACATACTCTCAGGATACGGAAGATGACTTTCAAAACGCGGAAAATCTATGCAAAAAAATAGAGCAATATTATCCTTGTTCGTAATGAAATCCCGATCATTTTGATAGCTCCAAAGCCGCCAAATAACTCTGGGATAGCCGGGATATTTCCGCCTATTTAACTTGAGCAGAACATGCGCCCAACGTCAAATTAGACTGAAAAATTTCTGAATCTAACCAACTCATTTTTCCTCGTCTACTAAAAAAGCCCGTGAAAAAGGGATTTCCACCGAAACCCTCATCAATCTCTGGCTGCAAGAAAAGCTGCTCGAATCCTAAAAAGTAGAATAGCGATATATCCAATTTTTTGGACCCAATTACCCAGTTACCTAATTACCCAGTCAACGTCATATCTAACCACTTGCTGACTGATCACTGTTAACTGATCACTGTTTACTGACCACCGCCGACTGAAAACTGCCACCTCCTCACGCCGCCTTCTTCTCCTCCGTCTCCTTGATAATCCGATTCACGATCTCCTGCATCGCCGCTCCCGCAGGCGTTTTGGCGTAATCATAAATGAAAGCGAACCCATCATCGCCGCTGTCCACGATTTTCGGATCGATGGGAATTCTGCCCAGAAACGGTACCTCCAGCGCATGCGCAGCTCGTTCGCCGCCACCGACTTTGAACAGATCGATGGGCTTGCCGCAATGAGGGCAATTAAAGCCGCTCATGTTTTCCACAATGCCCAGCACGGGGATCCGCAATGCCTGGGAAAACCGAACCGCCTTGCGGGAATCGATCAGCGCCACATCCTGCGGCGTGGTGACGATGATCGAGCCATCGGCTTCGGGGATCAACTGAAAAACGCTCAATGGCTCATCGCCTGTTCCTGGAGGTGAGTCGATGATCAGATAATCCAATTCGCCCCATTCAATCTCGCCCAAAAACTGTTTGATCGCTCCCATCTTCAACGGACCTCGCCAGATCACAGGCGCATCGGCATCCTGCAGCAGCGACGCCATGGTAATCACCTTGATCCCTTTCACTTCAATCGGCAGCAACCCAAAGCCCTTTTCCGATGGCCGCACGAATTGGCCTTCAATGCCCAGCATCTTGCCCAGCGAAGGTCCGTGAATATCGGTGTCCAGAAGCCCAATTTTAAATCCCGCCAACGCCAGCCCAAAGGCCAAATTGGTCGCCACCGTGCTTTTTCCCACGCCGCCCTTGCCGCTCATGATAATAATTTTATGTTTAATCCGAGCCATATTTTCACGAATTGCTGTATCCAGTACTGTTACCGAATTTCCATTGTTCATTCTTAAACTCCATTTTTTTTGATTCGTTAGAGATATGCAAAACTGCAGAAGTTTGTCATTCCGAACGCAGCGCAGCGAAGTGAGGAATCTTTTTTTCCGAGAATAATAATGGATCAACCAGATTTCTCGCTTCGCTCGAAATGACTCTATTTTTGTTTTTCTCGTCCTCGCATTAGTCTCCTGGCCTCTCGCTTCTGGCTTTTGGCGTCTGGCTATTGGCATTTGGCTTCTGGCGAAATGCCAAACGCCAAAAGCGAAGGGCGAAAAGCCAAATGCCAAATGCGAATCACCAAAAGCGTTTTTTCAAACATCCACCCAAACAATCGTCTCCCCACTTTCTTCAATTGCCACAGGCCGAAATCCTTTGCCCTCGAACCAATTCTTAATTTCTTCAATCGACCAGCCGAGCATGACATGCTCCTTGCCCTCCTGTCGATGCAGCGTTGCCACTGCCTGCTGTCCCTGCTCATTCAAATCAGAGATGATTATTTTCCCAGGCGATTTGCACACCCGCAGCATCTCGTTCAGCACCATTTCGGGATGGATGAGATGATGAAACAGCGCCGCTGAGACCACCGCATCGAAGGACTGGGACTCGAATTTCATCTGACGGGCATCCTGCAACTGAAAATCGATGCGATCATCCAGATTGAAATAGATCGCATTCAATCTGGCATAATAAATTTCATCATCAGAAATATCGATGGAGGTGCAGCTTCGGCCCGAGCGGGCAATGGCCAGCGCCAGATGTCCTTTGCCGCAACCCACGTCCAGAATTTTGGCGCCGTTGGAAAGATCGGACAGCAGGCTGGCCATTTTATCCCTGATCGCTGCAATGTCGTAGCCCAGCGACCGATATTGCTCCAATCGAGCCACATATTTGCGGTGGTTATCCTTCAAAATAAAATCTGCCAGCGCCGCTCGCAAGCCCTGAACGCCCAACAGCGAACAGTGCTGCTTGTTCTCAGGAATACCACCGAGCGCAGTGACCACATCGTCATCAGTGATTTTGGTGGCTTCCCTGATCGATTTCCCAATCGCCAGTTCCGACACCACGCTGGTCGTAGAGATCGCTCCCCAGCAGCCGAAGACTTTATATTTGAAATCGACAATGGTTTCGTTTTCAATGCGCAGCCACACTTTGATAAAATCCCCGCAGGTGGGATCGCCGATCCTGGCATAGCCATTGGCATTTGCAATTTCACCCACATTGCGGGGATGGAGAAAGTGATCTAAAATTTTTTGGTTATAAACTGAGTCGGATTGTTCCATAGCTGCTTTGGTTGTATTGATCCATGCTAAGATTCTGAAACTTCACATGGATTAAGATATTTGCCCAACGGATTGAAACAACCCAACGGATGATTTTCCCACGGATGATAAAACCGACGCTGATTTTTTTATTCAGATCTCGGCCATCAATAATCCGTTGGGTTCATTCATCCGTTGGGATAATGACTTTATCTTTTATTTCAATGCCCAACGGATTGAAACAACCCAACGAATAATTTTCCCACGGATGATAAAACCGCCGCTGATTTTTTTCTGCTCTTAGCCAGCAAAAATCCGTTGGGTTCATTAATCAGTTGGGGCGATGCTTTTGGTTTTTTGGTTTTTAGAATTTAATGAGAGATCCGATTTTAATTCTGGTTAATCAAATTCACAATATCCAGCGGTCTCATCCCATACTGGTCTGCCAGCGCCTTCAGTAGATCATCCTTCGTTGCCGTCACCCCATTTGCCTCCAGTTTTTTAATGGCGTCATCCACATTCAGATTCAATTCATCGCACACCTGCTGCAGCGTTTTTCTGCCCCAGCCGCTGGTGCCATGTTGCGAGCTGGTTTGCTCGGGCGTCTTGAGCAGCTTATAGATCGCCGCAGGACTGACGCCGTACCGCTTGGCGATGTCGCTGATCTTGTCGCTCGAGGCATCGAATTGCCAGCCCTGTTGGTTCATCTGTCGTTCAAATTTTTCCAGAGGAATATTCAACTGCTCACAAAATTGGGTTACCGTCAGGTCTTCGGCATGGGGGATCGGCGGCTCAGCCTCGGCCCTGGTCGACCAATAATTTTTTATATCATTGTTCCACTTGATAATCGTGGCGAATGGCTGCAGATTATAAAGCGTTGCCAGGACAATAAAGATCGCCACCACAGCCGCAATGCCCAATTCTAACTTTAGGTTGATTGCCATTTCGGCTTTTTTCTTGATGTACATCCATAAAATTTTCCAATTATAGTACAGATGCAAAATCGCAATGATAAAAAAGACCAGCGACGAGTTGATATGCAGGGCGCCCCAGGTCTCTTTATCCAGCCCCCAGAACGTCCAGTGCGTCCAGTTGGCAACCCTGCCTTGCGGCGGGAAATACAGCACGATCCCCGAAACCAATGAAATCAGAAACGAAAAAAACATCAACAGCGAAGTAAATCCTCGGAATTTGAATTGCAGCTTCATTTAAACTCCTGTCCTTATTTTATTCATTAGTTCCCCCCCTTTGAAGGGGGGACAGGGGGGATGTTCATAAATTGCTTCTAAATCTCGTTAATGATCTCAAAGCATCAACCCCATCCCCTACCTTTTCATGCTCAATTGCTTGATCCCATCTATTTGCTTAAAAGTCGCTCCTTGGCTGATGCACTCCAAAGCAACATCAGGACGCATCACTTTGGAGCCTGAAATGACATCGATCCCGTAATCGAACAGGATCGGCGTCATGGGCGTCGATGCGCCCAGCATCAGCTTGAAAGCGTCTTTTTTGCATAAATTGATCACTTTGTCAAACGTATGGTTGAGCCATGTAGTTCCACAAATGGCCACCACCAAAGGTTGCTGGAGTTCAGGCGGCAGCCTTTTATGTTTGTGGGAATACGTATTCAAATTTCGTTTAAAAGCCTTACGGCTTAACTCCTGTGGCATAGGAGTTCAGGCGTTAGCCTTTTATATGTGAATACGGATTCAATTTT